>JAHEQB010000099.1 GCA_019561555.1 Methanothermococcus sp. SCGC AD-155-C09 | reverse complement strand
GACAGAGTGATAATTCTCACTCTGAGAATTTATTTACTCTTATCTCTGGAGATCTCAGGGATAGTTTTTCCAATTCTTTTATAATCAATGCCTTTATTATTACCTTTATATCGTGAACTTTTGGTTTTGGTATGCCCATAGATTCAAAAGGTACATTAATCCAGTCAAATACCTCTAAAATTAATTTTATGTCGTAATTTCTAGTATCCCATCTCTTTAACATACTATTATTATTGGCAATATTTTAAATATATACTTTACTATTAATAAGTATTGAAGTTATATGTTAGACACACTCAGAGTTAGATTAACTTTATTATTTTTTTAGGTTATTCATTTTTTAATTTTTAATTTTTTTAAATTATTTTAATTATTATTTTTTTTATTTTAAATAGGATTTAAGAAATTATGTTATTGACTATAAATTATAAATAATCAATAATCAATTAATTCAAGGGTTTTAACTGTCGTTGCCATTTCCATGTTTTCCTTATTATCTTTATATTTTTCAATAACTATATCTGATATAAAAAAAGATCTTGGAGAGGGATTAATAATATAACTATTCACTATCTTATCTATACATCTACCCTCATGTATATGACCACAGGCCACTAAGGAGGGACTATATTCCTCAATAATCCTCCTAATTGAGGTACTCCCTACATGATTATTATTTATCCTATCAGCCATGGTATTATATGGAGGGGCATGGGATATTAGTACAAATTTATTTATTAAATCTTCTTTTTTTACTTTTTTAATTGTATTTTTAAATTTAAGGTATATTTCCTCCTCAGTATATTCATTTGGCGTATTAAATGGAGTAATGTTGCTCCCTCCTAAGCCTATGAAGTATATGCCCTCTATATTAATAATCCTTTCATCTAAGTTAATACCTATATCATTGATTTTATTTATTACCTCTTCAGTATCACAATTTCCAGGAATTGCAAGTATTTTTATATTACTATTTTCCTTTAAAAATTTTAAATAATCAATTACCTTTAGATTTCTACCAAAGTGAGTAATATCTCCTGAAATAATCAACACATCTGGTTTATAAATAAAAATTTCATTAATCCCTTGATAATTACCATGTAAATCAGTTATTCCTGCTATTCTCATAATATCACAGATTATCACTTAATTTCATAGCCCATTTTTTTAAGTAGTCTTCAAATTCTTTGGTGTCCTCTTCTAAATAGTTGTCCCTATTGTGGTTGATTATATATTTATTTATTTTATCCATATCAAGTTTTGGGATCTCTATATTAATGTTTAATTCCATTGAACTCTTACAAAAACTATCATAATCAATCTCCACTTCAGGAATAAGGCCCCTATTATTGGCTTTATTGATCTTTTCAACACCTATTATATTTAATCCAATTTCTCCACATATTTTTTTAATCTTTTCAAATACCTTAAAATTATAAACCCTATTTAATATAATGCCCTTAACCTCAATACCTATATCCTTTAATAAAGTATAATATCCCAAACTTTCTACAAAGGCACCCTCAATACCACTCTTATTACAAGAGGATACTAAATATACTGGAAATCCAAGTAATTTTGATACTTCGGCACCACTATAATTTTTTCTATTTAATGCACCAGTAAAGGCTCCCATAACTCCCTCTATTATATAGTACTCATAATCTGACTCATTAACAAATTTTAAAAACTCCCCTACATCACACCATCCCCTATCTCCAATTTTTATACTACTGTAATGTAGCATAGGCTCCCTTAAAATATATAGGGATGGAACTATGTCCCTTACATCAGGACCTATTTTTGCAACAAATGTTTTTCTATCTAATTTTGAAACAATACCTGTTGTTAAAAAGGTTTTTCCACTTTCAGAGCCTGTTGATAGTAGTATTATTCCCTTTTTTTCTTTAATTTTTTTATTGTTTTTGTTATTTAATCTATTATTTAATCCATTATTATTATTACCCTTTAATCTATTAATATTAATTATGGAACTTTCCTTTAATTTTTTATTCAATTTAGCATTTTTTTCCAATATATCCTTGAGTATAGTTTTATCCTCATAAACTCCCAAAGAGCATAGTAAATTTTTTCTCATATTCTCATTGTCTAAAAATCCATGTACCATTGTTCCATATATGTTTTTATAACAAACTCCAGAAATCATGTAATTTTCTATTTCAAGGAATTTATAATTTAACTTTTTAACAAGGGATTTTGTTAGAATGTTTATTTTTTTATCGTTAATGGTTATATTACCATAGGTATGACAGTGAAAACCTTCTCCCTCAATTCCGGCATTACCAAATATACAATTGCTCTCTAATTTAAAGGTTACTTCATCTGTACATACAAGAGGGGAAAATTCAACATCCAAAAGACCTAAACCTTCCTTAAATATTGGAAAAGGGCTTTTTCTTCCAATATCTATTTTATTGGATAATATCTGAAATCCACTACATATTCCAAGTAATATTCCATCAAATTCAATAACCTGTTTTTTTAGTTTTTCATTTAAGGAATTACTCTCTATTAAACTACCTCCTGGTAGTATTAGCATATCTAAATCTTTAATTACATCAATATTCTTTTCTGTTATTAATACTGTGGGAAGATTTCCAAATCTTTCAAAGGCAGGAAGGGATCCTTTTATGTCCAATAATCCAATTTCCATAGTATCAATTATTATTTTAATTATTTTTTAATATTTTGAACACTTAAGAAGTCACTCTTTTCCTTAGTGCTTAGAAGTATATAAGGTAATATAGAATTTCTACTTTCTATGTATTTATTTCTTCTTAGGTATTTTTAAAATCTTAGATTTTTCTATTTTATATTAATTGCCCTTTATTTTTTTATTATATTATAATTTATTTTTATATTAATAATTTTTTAATTATTTTTATTTTTAATATTAAATAATTTTTATGATAATTATTATATTTTTAGGATTTCTAATGAGAATTAAAGTTTTTTATCCACTATAAAATTTTTTTTAAAACTATAATTATTTTTAATCATTATGAGATAAATATTTTTTACAATAAATATTTTATATTATTAAATTTATACTTTAATTATTAAAATAATTCTAAATGTATAATTTATAAAGGGGATATTATGGAAAAATTAACCCTTGAAGAGGGAACCTATGCTGTAAAATATGCAAGAACTGTTATTGAAAATTACTTAACTGGTAAAGATATTGTAGTGGTTAATTACCCTAAGAAATTTAATGACCCAAGAGGGGTTTTTGTGACGCTCCATACCTATCCTAATCATACCTTAAGGGGATGTATTGGCATACCTGAACCAGTAATGCCCTTAATAGATGCCCTTAAAGAGGCAGCAATAAGTGCAGCAACTAATGATCCAAGATTTCCACCTGTAGAATATGATGAAATGGATTCCATTGTTATAGAGGTTAGTATATTAACAACACCTAAGTTAATAACTGTGGAGAATCCCATGGAGTACTTGGATAAAATAAAGATTGGAAGGGATGGACTAATAATAGAGTATGGGGCCTATAGGGGATTACTATTGCCTCAGGTACCTTTGGAGCAAGGTTGGGATGTTTCAGAGTATTTATCCAATTTATGTATAAAAGCCTCCCTACCTCCAAATTATTGGCTAAATCATCCTGTGAAGATATATTCATTTCAGGCTCAAATTTTTGAGGAAATTAAACCAAAATCCCAAGTCATTGAAAAAACCAACAGTATATAATTATACTATGATGATTTTTATTATCATATTTATTTTATTTGTTGGGAATTGTTATCTATTTATTAGTATTTATTTTAAATAATGTATAGAATATTAAAATAAAAAATAAAGTAATTAAAAAAATAATTAAAATAAATAATCTAAGAATTTAAAATACTTAAAAAATAAATTAAAATACTTAAAAAGTAAAAATATAAAAAAGAGTGAAAATCTCGTCATTGTTCGTCTTAGATGCTCTTAAGCACTGAAGAGTAGATAATTCTTTACAGGATGGTATATAAACTTTATCAGGCTAAATAATAAATTAAAATATTTTTTATTAACATTCTATCCTTTTTATTATTTTTATCATTATCCATATTATTTTTATTATTTATATTAAAGATTTTTGCTAATTTATTAAATTATACTTATAGTAAGAAACATAATTATCTGAACTCACCATATAAAATTTTATCAATAACTCCCTACAAATGGTATATATTTTAGTATATTCATGTTATAATATAATGCATGAGTTCAAGGAATTTTGTTCCTGACTATAATTTAATTATTTTATTTATATTAAAAATTTATTTTATTATTAAAAATAAAAAATATTAATTTATTTAATTTAAAAAGGGATCAAATGGATGAGGAATCAATAGAAATAAAAAAGAAAGATAGAGAAGATTTTATAAACCCTATTGCAAATTATATTAGGAATTTCCACAGTGAGGATATTATCTCTGAAAGGGAAAGAATAGCCATTGATTTAGAAAAACTATATAACTATGGATTAGTGGAATTTATAGAATATCTCCATAATAATCCCTACGATGGATTGGAAATATTAAATGAGGCCTACAACAAAGCCTACAGAATATTAAAGAGTGAAGATAGTAAATGTATTATCACCATTAAAAATTTGCCCCATATATTTAAAAGATATGGAAACAGAACTTTAACAATTAAGGATATTAAAAGTAATACCTTAGGAAAACTCATTGAATTTGAAGGCATAGTAGTATTGGCCACTAAAATAAAGTCCATATTAAAGAAAGCAGTATTTGTATGTAATAAATGTGGATACTCCATAAAAAAGACTATTGATAATCCATATGAATCCATTCCAGAATCAATGCCCTGTGGTAAAGAAGATTGTAATGGTTCAATGGAAATTAACGAAAATATATCAGAATATATTGACTTTCAAGAGTTAAAAATCCAGCAACCATTGGATCTAATGGATGATCCTGAAGAGCCTCCAAAATACATAACAGTATTCTTGGAAAATTCACCAGGGGTATTTTGTGGAAGGGTAAGAATAACAGGGGTGCCAATTAAATACCGTAGTAATAAAAAATTGCCCATATATGACATATATATAAGGGGAATAGATTGTCAAGTAATAGAGGATAAGTTGGAGATGGAACTTACTGAAGAGGATATTAAAAATATTGAAAAGGTATCTAAACATCCTGATGTATTGAATATATTGGCCAATGAACTTATAAAGGAAATAAAGGGATATAATACCATAAAAAAGGCCATATTTTTACAACAGATAAAGGGAGTTAAAAAGGGAAATAAAAGGGCAGATAGTCATATTCTTTTAATTACTGATCCAGGTATAGGAAAGAGTGTTATGCTAAGAAAAATTGCAGAACTTCCAGGAAACATGTATGGCTCTGTAACTACTGCATCAGGGGTAGGATTAACAGCCGCTGTTGTAAGGGAAAGGACTGAGATTGGGGATGATACTTGGGTAATAAAACCAGGTTTATTGGTTAAAGCCAATAAGGGCACAGCCTGTATTGATGAATTAACTGTAAATAAGGATTTACAAAGTTATGTATTGGAGGCCATGGAGAGTCAGACTATACATATCAATAAGGGAGGAATAAACACTAAACTTCCAGCAGAGTGTGCAATATTGGCTGCATGTAATCCCAAATGGGGTAAATTTGATCCAAATGAATCCATACCTGAACAGATAAATATACCTGCTCCCATGTTAAGTAGGTTTGATATAATCTTTCCCATAAAGGATGAAGTGAATAGGGCCAAAGATACAGAGATAGCAAGGCATATTATTGATATCCATAGGAATTACCTTAAAAGGGATAAGGAAAATAAAAAGACTAAAAAAACCAACATATATGGAGTGGAAATAGACGAAGATTTCATTACAAAATACATAATATATAGTAAAACTAAGAAACCAACTATATCCAGGGAGGCCGAGGATATTTTAGTGGAGTACTATGTCAATATGAGAAAGAGTTCCATACAGGTAACTGCAAGACAACTTGAGGCTGCAATTAGACTTGCTGAGGCCCATGCTAAGGTAAAATTAAAGGATATTGTAGAGGCTGAAGATGCCCAGGAGGCCATTAATATAATAATGGAATCCTTAAGGGAAATTGCCTATGATCCTGAAACAGGGATGATAGATGTTGGGAAAATAGTAGGGGAATCCAGTAAAGATCGAGATGATATGAAGGAGATTTACAATATTATAAAAAATCTATCTGAAAAAAAGAATGGAGATAATTTAGTTTTATTTATGGATATTGTTGAAGAGGCTAAAAAGAAGGGGATGGATGAAGAAAGGGTAGAAAATATCATTAAGAAATTACTTAAAAGAGGGGATATAGACGAACCAAGAAATGGAAAATATAGGTTAATTTAATGGGTTATATATTATAAGTCATATATTACAATGTATAAAATAATAAAATAATAAAATAAATAAAATATAAAAATAATTAAAATAAATAAAATTAATAATATAATTCCTAAGATATATGGAAAAATAAAATATTTAAAGAAATAAAAGAAAGTAAATACTTAAAAAGTAGAAATCCCATAACTTACCTTCCTCCCCTCTACACCCCTAAGCACTGGATGTGTGGAGGAAACCCTTTAAGTATGGATGCTATATCCATAATAAGTTTAAATTATTATGTCCTTGACTACAATTTTTAAAAAAATATATACCAAGGAGATAAAACTAAATAAAAAAATAAATAGGAAGAAAAGGAGTTTAAAAAGGCAGCGGCCTATAAAATAATATAACATCTAAAAAATTAAATAAAAAATAGAGATCTATAAAAGGACATAATAGTTCTTAAAAGACTTTACTTTTAAAATATCCATAGATAGATGGGAAGTTTTTAAAAAGTAGTGGAATTAGTAAGAGATTATAAAATAAGGCTAATTATACTTAAGACATACCTAAGAAATATGGAATTAAAGATTATAAAATGATTAAAAAAAATAAAATATAAAATAATTAAATAATAAAAAATAAAATAAATTACCCTAGTTCCCATCACCTATTAAGGATAGAAATTAAAAGATTATCAAACTAAGAATAATCTTAACAAATAGGCCCCTTCTACTTACAGCCCGTATATATATTAATCTAAGTTATCTACAACTGAGAAAAATATTAATTTTCTTTCTCAGTTTAGAGAGGAACCTGTAGTACTCCTGTTCCTTATATCCCTCAATAATGTTCTCTCTTTTCATTGCAATGAATGTAACGTCCTTTTTCTTCATTTTTTTTAGAGAACTTCCTGCTCAATGTATCCTTTATATCTATGGTAGTTTCTTCTTTTAACCTTTTAGTAAACTCCTTTTTTCCTTAAGTATAATATTTTTATATAAGTTAGTGGTTAGTATATATTAGTTTTAGTAGGAACTATGGTAATAAATTATAATTAAGAACATGATTTCTTAAACTATAATCTAAATATAAAAATTAAAAATAAATAAAAATTAAAATAACCTAAATCCTAAGATATAGGGAAAAATTAAGTATTTAAAAAAAAGCAATATCAATATTTACTTAAAGACATAAAGAAAATATAAAAGAAAATAAATACTAAAAAAGCAAAAGTTCTGCCGATATCCTCCTTCCTACACCCCTAAGCACTGGATGTTTAGGGGAAACCCTTTAAGTATAGATGCTATACCCATAATAAGTTTAAATTATTATGTCCTTGACTATAATTAATATAAATTTTATTATTTTATTTTTAAAGAAATAATCCAAAATAAAAATTTACATAAAGGGAAGAATTATGGATATAATTGCCAAAAATGCTAAGGACTTTCTAACAGGGGATTTATGGATTATGCCAACAGATAGAGAAAATACTCTTGAGTTAAATGAAAGTGGGGAGATTAATTTAGTGGATGGCATACCTATTTTAAGGATATTGGCAACACCCTCATTAAAAAAAACCATTAGTAGGTTATTATATACAATAAAGGACAAAATGGTATTATTTAAAGAGAGGGATAAAGATCTAAACCTAAATATATTTAAGTATTTAGACAAAGTCTATTTTAAAAATATTAATAAAAACTACCATAGAGCAAAAAAGGCATGGTATAGATTTATAGGGGACTTTTTTAATGATATTTATCAGTGGAACTTTAAAAATGCCATTAATAAAACAATAACTTTATTAAAGGTATTGAAACCAATTCTTGTACTTGATTTACACAACATAAATAAGTGGAATCATATTAATGGGTTTAAAAAATTTGTAGATAGGTTAAATAAAAATGGCATTACAATAGTATTAAGATGTCCTATTGAATCCACAGAATATGCCAAAAGGATATTCGAAAACTCGAAAATAAACAATATTGCAATAATAAAATACTACGCAAGAAAAAAGGGATGTATTCTATCCACAAAGGTAGCAAAATATCTATTAAAAATATCCCAGGGAAATCTTAACATACTGGATATAATTCTCCCCCGCATTAAAAGAGAGGTAAGGAACCTAAGGGAATTAAAAATACCCTGGTCAAAGGTAATTCCCTTAATACTCCCAAATAAGTATAAAAAAATAATAAATATAGCCTGGAAATTAAAAAAATTTACCATAAATGATATTGAAAAACATATAAATTTAAAATTGCCCACAATATATGCCTATCTAAGTGAATTGGCAGATAAAAAAATATTAAAAAAGAGAAGAATTGGAAAAAATATAATATTTAAAATAAATACTGATAATAGTGATTTATTAGATATTTTTAAAACCCTGCCCTATAGGAGTTTCCATGCCAGTGTGTATGGGATATATTACAACAACCTCATTATAGATAACTTTCGAGTTTTCGGATAGTATTGTTTTTTGCCGAATATTAAAAAAATAATCTATTTTATTACCATTTATGTTTTGTTCATAGTTGTGGCACAACACTGTTTTTAATATAATATTTCAGGTTAATATTTTAAGAAAAAAGGTATTTAAATGATTTCTTAAAAGTGTTTCGAGTTTTCGAGTGTGATATATATGTACAGAAAAAAGAAGTATCCCTTAAGTACAATAAAAAAAATTATTCCTAAGAAATTATATTGATATTATATTTTTGCACATAATATGTATAATAAATAATATAAATAAGTATTTTATTAAAATAATGTATATTTTTCTACTATTTAAAAAATACAAAATAAATAATTAAAATATACATAAATTAAATGCAGTTATCAGTGTATTAATAATATAAACTTATATACTATGATATATCAAAAAATAAACCATTTTCCAAGGAATTATTTCTCAAAAATATTTTGGAATATTAAATTTTTTATATACTTTCCCCTCCCCTTATACAGTGCACACCCGAAAACCCGAAATATTACTATTTGGGATTAAGGTAATATTTTTTCAGATAATTAATATGCCTACAATCATTGGATTGACAGGCTACACACCACCATGTTCCTACAGCAGACCTAAAGACTGAGGATATTTCTTCTCCACTATCATCATAGAATTTAAATGTGATTCCACCAAAGTTATCCACGTATTTCTTTATTTCAAAACCTATTTTATTCACTGGGTAATACTTAGTATCAAATTTCTTTTTCGATAAACTTTCGAAAAGACTCGAAAAACTAAGGTCAAATATTTCAGGGCATAATCTCTTTAAAATTGCAATTCCTTTTTTAGTCATGGAGTACATTACTTTATGGCCATTTCTCTCTCGCTTTGTTAGGTTTAAAGCAGTGCAAAGCCTTAAAAATTGAGAAGGAAGCCCCTTAGAGATTTTCAGGTTTTCGGTTATTTGTTTGGGATATGTTGTGCCACGAATTAACACATAATGTAAAATTAATTTTCTTATAGGGGTAGATATACTTTCATTTATTATGTTCTCCATTATTTCACCTTAATTTTTTATTTATTTCTTATTTATATTTTATTTTATTATTTTATCAATTCTAATGTTTTTTAGTATATGTTTTATCCTTGGATTCATTTAAGGATTATTTTTAGGTTATTATCTTAATGGAAGTATCAAATATATATACTTTTTTATTTTTGATTAATTAATTTTATTGGTTTTAATAAATTATTTTTATATTTAGGGGTATGATAGGTAATTATAAGAATATATAAAATAAATTATAATTTTTTATAGGTATAATTTAATATATTCATAGCAGATATAATATAATATTATTGATTCACGATTTTGATTTTACTATATATACTAAAAATTGAATTAAAGAAAACTTTATTATTACTGTGATAGTTTATATATTTTTTAAAATTTTATTAAAGTTAATTTTATAGGTATTTAGGAGCCATAGATTATATTATTTTTTTATTTATTATTATATTCACATTTTAATTTTATTTTAATATTGTATTCACGGTTATTATATATAAGGTTGTTTATTTAATTATTGACATATATAAATAAAAATATATTTAAAAATCATATTATAGTAGGACTTTCGAGTTTTCGAATTATTCGAATAAAAAATATATAAATATATTAAAAATTAGAAAGTATAAAAATAAGTTTTTAATAATGGACTACTGTGATATTATGTTGGACCCTATAGAATTTATACAAAATGCATCATCCATAACAAAAAAAGCCATGAATAGGCTAAAGTTAAAGACGAATCCCTTCTCTGAAAAACCAATAAGGGGCAATACAAAATTTTTTGTTGGTAGAACCACAGAATTAATGGAGATAGCCGATATACTTGGAGCAGCCCAGTATGGTAGTGTGGCCAATGCTGCCATTGTTGGAACAAAGGGAATTGGGAAGAGTTCCCTTTTAAATGTTATATACTATGCAGCAAAGAGGCAGAACCATTGGACTGTTGAATTGGAGGCCTCTCAAATTACCCCCAGACAATTTCTAATACAACTTATGTATGGAATTATAAAGGATAATTTATTTACTATGGAGGGCACATTATCTACTGAATATGTGGAACATTCCCAAAAAATAATTGAGATATATAGGAGGTTAGATGCCCATCCAGATAAAACCCCAGTGCATTATCCCAGGGAGAGAATTGAAAGGGATTTGGATTATTTATTGAATATTGTAAAGGGAGATAATAGACTATGTATAATACTTATAGATGAGGCTGACCAATTTGCAAAAAAGAAATGTCTTGAATTACTCCAATTTTTCCATTCCTTTTTATATGAGGATGGTATTCTAACATTTTTTGCAGGCTCTCCCACACTTATGGAAAATCTAACTAAGGTATCTCCTGCCATGAGGGATAGATTACCAAAGATAATAAACATGCCTCCCCTATCCAAGGAAGAATCCTATGATTTAATATTGAGAAGATTAAAGGATGCCCAAATATCCAAGGCTAAAAATTATGAGCCCTTTACTGAAGGAGCAGTTGATGTTATTGTGGAGGAGTGTGATGGTATTCCAAGAAAGATTATTATGACCTGTTCTGAGGCCATATCCATAGGATTAAAAAAGGGACTGACAGAAATAGATGAAAACATAGTAAAAATGGCCATGAAAAAATTAGGTATTAGCATAGGCCATCAGATATTAAACCATCTAACTCCTGCCCAATCTAAGATAGTTAGGGCATTGGCAAGTTTTAATGGGAGATCAACAGTAACTGAACTTGCCAAATCTTTAAATTATTCTCCAGGCACCATTGGAACCCATCTATCAGATATTTATGAAATGGGCTACATATATAAGGAGCGCTCTGGAAATAATGTATATTATATATTATCCAAAGAATTAAGTGATGTTTTAATAGAGGAGGATTTTAATAGAGATAAAAATAATAAATAAAAATATAAAAAATTTAAAAATAAAATGAAAAAATCAATAATAAAAAAAATAATATATTTATAAAAAATTATTAAATTTATTAAAAAAATTTATTAATATTAATATAAAAAATAATTAAGATAAAATAGAAATTTAAAATTTTAAAATACTTAAAAAGTAAAAATTCCACTTTTACTCTTTAGATGCTCCTAAACACTAAAGACAGATAATCTTTGACAAAAAGTCCTTATGAAAGTTCTCAGGTTAAGACTAAATTGTATATAGCCGGTACTTATTTATTATTTTTATTATTTATTAAATATTATAATTATTTTTATTTTATTTCTAGTGGTGATAATTAAAATAATATTATAAAATACGAAAGAATAAATATTTACCCTTTTGTCCTTTAGATTTATAGTATATTTCCTTAGCAATCTTAGAAAGAATAATATTAATAACTAATATTTTATTAATTTTTTTTTTCTATTATCTTTATTTTTTAATAGATCCTAATTTTTTTATTATAATTTTTAAAATATTTTAAATTATTTTTATAAAAACTTATTTATATTATTTAAATCATATTATTTTTTTATTTTTAATATTATTTTAAAATTTATATGATTTACAATAAGGTGGATTTTATGTTTTGTGATGTCCAAGCCACAGAGCCAGATATTAAAATTTCCCTTACAAGAGTGGGAATTACGAACCTAAAGAAACTTGTTAAAATATATAGGGGAAATAAGAGGCCAATTATATTATTGCCTACCTTTGAAGTTTTTGTGGATCTACCAAGTTCCCAGAAGGGCATACATATGTCAAGAAGTCCAGAGGTAATTGAGGAGGTAATTGAAAACCTTGTTATTAAGGAAACCTATGGATTGGAAGAGTTATCCATGGGTATTGTAAAAAAATTATTTGAAAAACACGAATATGCCAGTAGGGCAGAGGTTTTAATATATGGAGATTATGTGATGGAGGAAAAATCTCCAGTAACCAATAAAGAATCTCAAGAAATATGTAAGATTATAAGTAGGGCCTATGGTATAAAGGATTCAGAGGGGAATATTTGCATAAAAAAAATGGTAGGTGCAGAGGTTGTAGGTATTACAGCCTGTCCCTGTGCCCAAAATCTTTTAAAGGAAAAAGCAATTGAGAATCTAAAGGAAAAGGGATTTTCAGATGAGGATATAATTAAAATTTTAGATTCTGTGGTTGTTGCAACCCACAATCAAAGAGGAATTGGCACAGTAATGATTGAAGTTCCTAATGGATACAATGTTAGTATTGGAAAGATAATAAATATTATAAAAAAATCAATGAGTGGGGAGGTTTATGAATTATTAAAAAGGGTGGATGAGAGTTATGTTGTAGAAATGGCCCATAGAAATCCAAAGTTTGTTGAGGACTGTGCAAGGGAGATGATAAAGAAAATTGTAGAGGAGTTTAAATATTTACCTGATGATGCTCAAGTGTTAGTTAGACAGGTAAATAAGGAAAGTATCCATAGACATGATGCCTTTGCCGAGAGACACTCTACTATGGGAGAATTAAGAAGGGAATTAAATATGTAATAATATTTTTTTATTTATTTCAATTAATATTGATATATCTATATATTTCTAATATTAATTATAAAAATAATAACTATTAAATATTAGTATATATTTAACACTTGTAAATTAAACTATAATTACTATCAATAAATATTTAAATAATATTCATCCATCATTAAGAATTTAAATGCTCTATCCCTAAAATGAATATTTAAGGTGAAACTATAAAAATTTCAATATATGGAGCAGGAAATCAAGATTTTTATATTAATAAACTTAAAGTACCAGAACTCTACGGTGGAGAACCACCCTACGGCGGAAGTAGAATGGCTATGGAGTTTGCCCAGGCAGGACATGATGTAATACTTTCAGAACCCCATAGAAATATATTAACTGAGGAGATGTGGAAGAAGGTTGAAGAATCCGGGGTAAAAATCACCAACAATGACATAGAGGCTGCAAAGCATGGAGAGTTGCATATACTATATACTCCCACTGACTATACCCTAGAGGTTGTTAAAAATATACTTTCCCATCTTCCAAAGGATGCCATAATTCTAACAACATGTAATATCTGCCCAGTTGTTCCCTATCACCATCTCAAATATAAATTTAAGGAAAGAAGTGATATTGGTATTTCCTCAATGCACCCAGGTGTATACCCAGGTACTCCTCAACATACCTACTACATAATAGGGGGCACCTCCCTTGAGGGAAGGGAATATATTACTAAGGAACAATTGAAAAAATGTATCCAACTGGCAGAGAGTGTTAATAAAAAGGCCCATGTAGTTCCCATAGGTGCAATATGCCCCACTGGAAATAAGGGATCCTCTTTAGTAACTGCCGTGGCGTTGGCAGGTATATTGGACTATTACACCATTGGTACTGAAGTTATGAAATCCCCTGAAAATGTAATTGAGCGGGAAGTAGTCATGGCACTTCAAACATTGGCCTCTATTGTAGAGACCTCAGGAATTCCTGGCCTTTTAAAGGCCCTTGATGTGGAATTAATTATAAAGAGTGCCTCCTTTATGTATCTAAAGGAGGAGCAGAAAGAATTAAAGGCAGCCTTGGATATTTTAAGTAATCTAAATGATAAATTAATAGAAAAATCTAAAAATGCCAAGGTAAATCCAACAACACTTGTAGCCTCCCAGGCCCTTGTAAATGAACTTAGAAATATTATTGGTGGTGAGGCTGCAGAGGGTGCCATTAAAAGAAGTATAAAAAAACTCTTTATGGGGTAATAGTAATGACAAGACTCCTCTTTATACATTTACTTTTTTTTAGGTATTTTTTAAATATTAAATTATCTATTTTTATTTAATTATTTTTTATTTTTTTAGATTAATAATTTTTTAATAGTTATTATTTTTATGATTATAATTAAAGTAATATTTTTTTTAATTAAGGTTTTTGGAATTTATAAAATAAATATATTTTTATATGGTTACCGTTAATAGTTCTATCATAGTAAATATTAAATACCTTAAGGAGTATATAATTACATATAATTTGAACAATATAAAACCATTAGATATTCAGGGGTGAAATTATAAAAGTTTCAGTCTACGGAGCAGGGAATCAAGATTTGTATATTAATAAACTTAAAGTACCAGAACTCTATGGAGGGGAGCCACCCTACGGCGGAAGTAGAATGGCAATGGAGTTTGCCCAGGCAGGACATGATGTTATACTTGCAGAACCAGATAAAAATAAACTAACTGATGAAATGTGGGGGAAGGTTGAAGAATCTGGGGTTAAAGTTATTAACGATGATATAGAATCTGCTAAGCATGGGGAAGTTCATATACTTTTTACACCCTATGGCCATACTAAAAGTATAGCCAAGAACATACTTCCATATTTACCAAAGGATGCTGTAATTCTAACCACTTGCACTGTTTTTCCCATACTTTTATATGAGTCCCTTAGATCTGAACTTAAGAAGAGAGGTGATATAGGTATCTCATCTATGCACCCAGCTACAGTTCCAGGTACCCTTCAACATAATCACTATGTTATAGGAGGCGCTGCCCTTGATGGAAAGGAGTACATTACTAAGGAGCAGATGAAAAAATGTATTGAATTAGCCGAGAGTGTTAATAAGAAGGCCTATGTAGTTCCTATTGATATAGTACCTGCTATTTCAGATATGGGAGTTCTAATAACTGCTGTGGCATTGGCAGGTATCTTAGACTATTACACTGTTGGTAGGGAGGTTATAAATGCACCTAAAAAAATGATAAAGCAACAGATAGTTGCATCACTTCAAACATTGGCCTCTATTGTGGAAACTTCAGATGTAGATGGCCTTTTAAAAACCATTGATATGGAACTACTAGTGAATAGTGCCTCCTCCATGTATCTAATGGAGGAGCAGAAAGAATTAAAGGCGGCCTTGGATATTTTAAGTAATCTAAATAATGGAATATTGGAAAAATCTAAAAATGCTAAGGTAAATCCAACAACACTTGTGGCCTCCCAGTCACTTATAAATGAACTTAGAACTATTATTGGAGGTAAAGCAGCAGATGGTGCCATTAAAAGAAGTATGAAAAAACTCTTTATGAGCCATTAGCGACCTATAAAAATTATACTACAATTAACAAATTATTTAAACAATTAAAATTATTATTTTATTTTTTTATTAATTTTTAATTAAATTAAAATAATATATTTTTTAATTAAGTTTTTCTAAATCTATAAAAAAAATAGATAGGGGCTATTGATAGTTCTGTATAGTAATCATTAAATACTAAGGGTTATTACGTATAGTAAATAACCATCTAAAATACTGAAAAGTCATTATCAAGTGTTATTGGTGAATTTATGAAGGTTTCAGTCTACGGAGCAGGGAATCAGAACCTATATATTAACAAAATTAAAGCACCAGAACTTTTTGGAGGAGAACCTCCCTACGGGGGAAGTAGGGTGGCAATGGAATTTGCCCAGGCAGGACATGATGTTATACTTTCAGAACCAGATAGAAATGCATTAACTGATGAAATGTGGAAAAAAGTTGAAGAATCTGGGGTTAAAGTTACCAACGATGACATAGAGGCTGCTAAGCACGGAGAGGTCCATATATTCTTTACACCCAGAGATCGTATTCTAGAGATTATTAAGAATATACTTCCACATCTTCCAAAGGATGCCATAATTCTAACTACCTATAATATCTGCCCACTTGTCCCATATCACTATCTCAAATATAAATTTAAGGAGAGAAGTGATGTTGGTATCTCTTCAGTACATCCTACTGCAATTCCCGGTACCCCTCAACATACTTATTATATTATAGGGGGCACCTCTCTTGAGGGAAAGGACTACATTACTGAGGAGCAATTGAAAAAGTGTATCCAACTTGCAGAGAGTGTTAATAAGAAGACTTATATAGTTCCCATAGGTGCAATATGCCCCACTGGAAATATGGGATCCTCTTTAGTAACTGCCGTGGCGTTGGCAGGTATATTGGACTATTACACCATTGGTAGAAAGGTTATGGATATCCCTGAAGAGGTAATAGAATTGGATATACTTATGGCACTCCAAACATTAGCCTCCCTTGTGGAGACTTCAGGAATTTCTGGCCTCTTAAAGGCCCTTGATGTGGAATTGATTAGAAAGAGTACCTCATTTATATGTCTTACGGAGGATCAGAAAACCTCAAAAGCAGCATTGGAGAGATTAAAGAATATTGACGAGGAATTAATGGAAAGGGTTAAGAATGCCAAGGTAAACCCAACAACACCTGTAGCCCCTCAGAGACTTGTAAATGAACTTAGAGTCATTATGGGGGATAGAGCAGCAGATGGAGCCATTAAAAGAAGTATGAGAAAACTCTTTATGAATGAGTAGAATTATAATACATAATTAATAAATTCTTAAATTTTTTTAAAGTTATTTTTTTAGTTTTTTTTATTATTTTTTAATTAAAATAAATAAAAGTAAATTTTTTAATTAAAAGTTTTCAGAATCTATAAAAGAAAAATAGATAGATGCTATTGATAGTTCCGTATAGTAATTATTAAATACTAAGGGAAGTATACAATTTATATATAACTATCATAAAATACTGTAAGCCATCATCAGATACCATTGGTGAATTTATGAAGGTTTCAGTCTACGGAGCAGGAAATCAGAACTTATATGTTAACAAACTTAAACTTCCAGAACTTTTTGGAGGGGAGCCACCCTACGGTGGAAGTAGAATGGCAATGGAATTTGCTGAGGCAGGACATGATGTTATACTTTCAGAACCAGATAGAAATAAATTAACTGATGAAATGTGGGAAAAAGTTGAAAGTTCAGGAGTTAAGATTACTAACAATGATATGGAGGCTGCAAAGCATGGAGAGTTGCATATACTTTTTACACCCTTTGGATGTGTCACTACAAGCGTTGCTAATAGTATAATTACATATCTTCCAAAGGATGGGGTTATTTTAACCACCTGTACTGCCTCCCCTAGTGTCCTTTATATAAGTCTTAAATATGAACTTAGGGAGAGAAAGGATGTGGGTATTTCCTCAATGCAGCCTGCTGCAGTGCCTGGCACTCCTCAACATAATCACTATGTTATAGGAGGTACTGCCCTTGATGGAAGGGAATACATTACTGAGGAACAGATGAAAAAATGTGTTGAATTAGCAGAGAGTGTTAATAAGAAGGCCTATGTAGTTCCTATTGATGTAGTACCTACTGTTTCAGATATGGGAGTTCTTACAACTGCTGTGGCATTAGCAGGTGTTTTAGAGTATTACACTGTTAGTAGGGAAGTTATAGGAGCACCTAAGAAAATGGTAGAGCAGCAGATAGCCATGACACTTCAAACAATGTCTTCAATTGTGGAGACTTCAGGTGTTTATGGCCTTTTAAAGGCCCTTAATGTGGAATTGGTTATAAAGAGTGCCTCATCCATGCGTCTGTTGGAGGATCAAAAGGGATTGGATGTAGCCCTGGATATTTTAAGTAATTTGGATGATAAAATAGTTGAAAAATCTAAAAATTCTAAGGTAAACCCAACAACAATTGTAGCCTCTCAGGCCCTTGTAAATGAACTTAGAACCATTATTGGAGAAAAAGCAGCAGAGGGCGCTATTGAAAGAAGTATGAAAAGATTATTTATGAAATGATATCTAATGGATTGTCACCATATAATAGAAGGTTCTAAGTTAAAGGGAGATTTGATAAATTGAAAGATATGCTATTTACTTATAAAATAAAGAAAAAAATAGTAATTATATTAAAATATTAATTAAAATATTTTTTAATGTCTTTTTTATAGTCTAAAAAAAATAATTATATAAAAAAACTTAATTTTCATTAAGAATTTTGTAAAAAAATAATAATTATTATAAATATATAAAAAATATATAAACAAAATAAAAAAATAAAAATATCAAGATAAAAAATAAAATATAATATTTTAAAATTTCTTAAAAAAAATAAATACATTAAAAAAAATAGAAATTTCTATTGTTATCTCCTTAGGTGCTCCTAAGCACCGGGAAAGCAGATAGAAATCCTTAACAGGATATATTATGAAAATATCATACTCAGGCTAAGGTAGGACTTAAAATATTTCTTTTATTATTTTTTATTATTTTTTATTATTGAATACCTCTATTTTTATATTATGGATTTAAATTTAAATTATATAATTGATTATAAATTTTTAAACACACTGTCCAATAAGAAAATAAGTGAAATTATGTTTAAAATGAATATAACTGGAATGATTCCCAAGAACATGGAGGATAGGGGATTAATAATATTAAAGGATAATTTTGAATACATTGAGGAAATTTTAAACCATAGAAAAGTGCCAAAAAAGGGCATATCTGACGATAAAATAAAATTGTTTTTAAAGTTTCTTTCACTTATGGATACTGATAAGGACCCTAAGGTTATAAGGATTGGAGAGAGAGAAGGACGATATGCCTCAAAAATTCAAGAGGAATTAGTTTCTGGTTTTTGTCATGGAGTTGGAAGAAGTGGCAATTTAATAGATCCACAACCTAAGGCCCCTGGAGCAAGTGTTATGTATAGTTTAACAAATAATCTATTAACAAGTTTTTTAAATGGCTTAGGTTTAAAGGTTTATTCAATTGCAGTTCCTGTGGCAACAGGAATGTCCCTATCCTTATGTTTAAATGCCATAAGAAAGAAATATCAATCCAATGTAGTGATATATCCCTATGCAGCCCATAAAAGTCCAATAAAGGCCGTATTTTTTTCAGGGTTTAAAATGAGATTAGTTGAAACTAAGTTATATGGAGATGCCCTTAAAGTAGATGTGGAGGATATAGAGGATGCCCTAATTCATGAAATAGAATGTAAAAATAACCCCTGTATTTTAAGTACCCTTACATTTTTCCCCCCAAGGGAAGGTGATGATATTGAAAGAATAGCAAAGATATGTAAGGAGTACAATGTACCCCATATTATAAATGGAGCCTATGCCCTGCAAAATAAGTACTATATTAATAAATTAAATAAGGCATTAAAATACAGGGTTGATGCCATTGTAAGTTCCTCAGATAAAACATTATTAACTCCAATAGGGGGTAGTATAATATATTCCAAGGACAGGGAATTCCTAAGGGAAGTATCCCTTAGTTATCCTGGAAGAGCCTGTGCAACACCTATTGTAAATATATTGATATCATTACTATCCTTGGGAATGGATAAGTATTTAAAACTTATGGAACAACAAATAGAATGTAGAAATCTTTTAGATGTACTTCTCAATAACTTGGCAGAAAAAATAGGAGGTAAAGTTTTAAATATTAATAATCCAATATCTCTATCTATTGCCATAAATTCAGATCCTGTAAAAATTGCAGGAAAATTGTATAGTTTAAGAATTACTGGACCAAGGGGAGTGAGATCCTCTGATAAATTCTCCACCTGTTACTTGGGAGAATATCCCTATAATTATATTGTTATAAATGCTTCAATAGGAGTTAAAAGAAAAGATATTGTTAATGCAATTGAAAAATTAGAAAATGTTTTATTAAATAATCAAGTTAGTAGGTATAATTGTAATAGTATATAAATAAAATATGGAATAAAAAAATGAATGGATATATATCAAATAAAATAAAAATATAGCAAATAATGGGTGAAAAATAATGGCAATATCCATTGCAATTGCATCGGGTAAAGGTGGTACAGGTAAAACTACTATTTCAGCCAACTTAGCCGTGGCCCTATCAAAACTTGGAAAAGAAGTTATAGTTTTAGATGCAGATATAGCCATGGCCAATTTAGAATTGGTTATGGGCTTAGATGGAAAATCAGTAACATTAAATGATGTTCTTGCAGGAAATGCCCCCATAGAAAAGGCCATATACGAAGGTCCTGCGGGGGTAAAGATAGTACCTGCAGGTATATCCTTAGATGCATTTAGAAAAGCCAGGCCAGAAAAATTGGAAGAGGTCCTATTAAAACTACATGATATGGCAGAAATTATTATAATAGATTGCCCTGCAGGGATTGGGAAGGAGGCATTAACAGCAATGTCCACTGCTGAGCATTTAATATTGGTAGTTAATCCTGAAATATCCTCCATATCTGATGCCTTAAAGGTTATAGCCATAGCGAAAAAGTTTGATACTAATATTTTAGGAGCCATAATAAATAGAACAACCATAGAAGACTCAGAGTTAAGTTCCAGTGCAATTGAGACAATATTAGAAGTCCCAATATTAGGAGTTATTCCAGAGGATCCTTATGTTAAGAGATGTGCTGCATTTGGAGAGCCTATTGTATTGAAATATCCAGATTCTATTGCTGCAGAGGCAATTATGAAAATTGCAGCAAAGTTAATTGGTAAGAAATACCAACCTAAAAAAGTTGAACGAGAATCATTTATTAAAAAATTCATTAAAGGATTATTTGGGGGTAGATAAAAATGGATTCATTTATTAGCACTATTGCTATTGTAATAGCCGTTATTAGCCTTATAATAAATATTGTACTCTTTATAAAAGTAATACAATTAAAAAAGGAGTTGGAACATGTTAAGCAATCTACAAGACTTACTAGAGAGGAATTGGATAAAATCAATGAACGTTTAAGTAGGTTTAAAAATTTTAAAAAATAGTATATTATAAAAATACTTTTTTATGTTGATATTATATTTTTTTAACCATTTATCTTTAAGTGGGTTTTAAAATCTAATTATGATTTTAAAAAAATATATAGTAAAACTAAAGTAATATATGAATGAATTTACAAGTATTTCTCTCTATTAATATTATCTTTTTTATTATTTTCATTGTTATATTGAATTATAAGTTAAGTTTATGCGTCTAACTATAGTCCTTTAATTTTTCCTTTAAAATCTCTACAACCTTCTTAGGTTCTGCTCGCCCCCTTGTTAATTTCATAACTTGGCCCATTAAGAAGTTTAAGGCTACCTTATTTCCATTTAGATAATCTTCAACAGCCTTGGGATTATTTTTTATGGCCTCCTCACAGGCATTTATAAGTACATCATCATTGGTAATTACTGTTAATCCCAATTCTTCTATGATCTCCTTTGGAGTCTTTTTCCCCCTATTTTCCACCATTATTTCAATAACCCTTTTACCTATCTTCTGGCTTATGGTATTATCTATTATTAACTTTATAAGTTCTGTTAAATGTTCAGATTTTAGATTACTTTCAAAAAAGTCTATTTTATTATAGGCTAAAACCCTCCTTAACTCGTTCCTTATCCAAGTTACTGCAAGGTTTATGTTTTTCTCATCCACTCCTAACTCATGGACAACCTTCTCAAAAACCTCGGCAAGGGCCAAATCAGAAACAAGAACCTTTGCATCCCCTTCTTTTATACCGTACTCTTCCATAAATCTCTTTTCCTTTTCCATTGGGGTTTCAGGCATTTTGGATTCCACTTCCTCTACCCAATTGCTATCCAATACTATAGGTTGAATATCTGGATCTGGTATATATCTATAGTCATCTGCAGTTTCCTTTGATCTCATGGCCTTTGTAATCATCTGAGACTCCATGTATGCTCGTGTTTCCCTCTTAATTTCTCCTCCCCTTCGTAAAATGTTTTTCTGTCTTATATACTCATATTTTAAGACTTTATAAACCCCTTTGATGGAATTAACATTTTTTACTTCAACTCTATTCCCCTGAATACCCTTGTAATTAACAGATATATTAACATCAGCCCTCATTGTACCCTCTCCCCTAAGATGTCCAATGTACTTAAATAACCTCATTAGTTGTTTTAAAAATTCCCTGGCCTCTTCAGGGGTTTTCATATCTGGCTCAGTGACTATTTCAATAAGGGGGGTACCACTTCTATTGTAATCAACAACACCTAAATCTGGTTTATACTGTCCAGGATCCTCCTCAAGATGCACCTCAGTAATACCCACATCTAAGAAATTTCCATTAACCCCCACAGGAACTGTAGTTCTCTGATAGCCCCCAGGTAAATCTGGATACCTATAGTGCTTTCTTTGGAAGTAAATATCTTTATTTAGTACAATCTCGCATCCTAACATTTTGGCTACCATGACTGCAATATCTATGGCTTTTTTATTTGGGGGCATGGGCCTTGCTCCTGGATGCCCAATGCATACAGGACATATATTGGTATTTGGGGGTACCTCGTTATAGTTTGTAGGACATCTACAAAATAACTTTGATTTTGTATCCACTTGAACATGAATCTCTAAACCACACTTCATAGAGACGTTTTCATCCATGTTATCTCACCATATATTAAAATTTTAAATAAATTATTAAAAAATTAATAAAAAAATTTATAATAAGAGATGATTAATTAATTTTCTTTAGTTTTCTAATTGTTTCGAGTATTTTAATATTTTATTATTATAGCCAAATGCATAATATCTTAACTTATCTTCTAAGGGATTTAAAAAAATATTATATATTTTATTACCTTTTAAAGTTAGAACTTTTTAATCATTTACATTGAAGAGAGGTAAAATCCCCGTATCTTGCTATACTCAGATGGCAATGCTCTTTTATTAGTTTATGATTATTTTTTTATTTATTTTAAAAAATAAATTTTTATTAATAAATTTTATATTATAATTAATCAAATAATGTTTTAAATTTAAATTTTAACATAAATATTATATAACAAAAATAATAAGAAGTATAAAATATTAATAATGAAAATTAATGAGGATTTTACTGTAAATCTATCTCCATCTATCTTATCTAATCTAAAAGTTCATAATGCCACTTCATCAAAGGGACAATATCCTTTCCCCAGTGTTTAGAGGTATTGGGGTATAGGATTTTATTTTTTTATTTTTATTTATGTTTTTATTTTCTTTTTAAGTGTATTATATTATTTTTTTATGTCTTAATTTTCTTTAATTTTTTTATTTTTTCAATAATTTTTAATAATTGTTATTTTTTATAAGTTTTTTTTTAAATTAGAAATTTTTATTTAGTATAAATAATTATATTCATAACCATAATTTTATTTTTTATTTTTTTATTATATTTTTTGTATAATGATTTTTTATTCCTATTAATTCTTTAATTATATTTTTTTATTATTATATTAATTAATTTTTTAATTTTATTTTTTTAAATTATTTTATTATTTTATTATTTTTTGAATTATATTATTTTTTTAATAACTTTAAGAATTAAATTAACATGTTTATTCCTTCCATTACTGCCTCAACAGAGGCCCTTATTATATCCTCCTGAGAATTTTTAACCTCAACTACCTCATGGCCCCTTCTAAGTTTAACAGTTACCTCAACAAAGGCATCAGTTCCACTGTCTATGGATCTTACATGATAACCCTCTAAGGTTATATCTGCAACGCTACTTAGGGCCTTTCTCATGGCATTTATGGCTGCATCCACTGGGCCCACACCAAATGAAGTTTCTATAAGTTGTTCCCTCTTACAATCATCTGAAAAATTCAATCTAATTGAGGCCACAGGAGTTATTTTATTACCTGATACTACAGTAAGTTCCTCTAAATATATTTTCCTCTCAATAACCTCCCCCTTAATCTCCTTTATTATTGCCTTTAAATCCACATCAGAGATATACTTGCCCAAATCTCCAAGATTTTTTATTCTTTCATAAACCCTTTCAAATTCCTCCCTACTTAGGGATATTTCCATAAGTTCCAATTTATACTTTAAGGCTGCCTTACCACTATGCTTTCCAAGTATTATCCTTCTCTTATTTCCAACAACCTCTGGAGATATTGGCTCATAGGTCTGAGTATTTTTAACAAGTCCATCCACATGTATTCCTGCCTCATGGGCAAAGGCATTATCCCCTACTATGGCCTTATTGGGGGGCACTGGTAATTTCATAAGTCTTGATACTACCCTGGATACCTCATACAGTTTTTCAGTTTTTATGTTGGTTTTTATATCATATAGGGTATGAAGTGCCATTACAACCTCCTCAAGGGAAGTATTACCTGCCCTTTCCCCAATGCCATTTATTGTAAGATGGCACTCCTGGGCTCCCCCCCTTATTGCAGAAATTGTGTTTGCTGTGGCCATGCCAAAATCATTGTGGCAGTGGGCTGACACCGGGACAGTGATTTTTTCACTTATTTTTTTAAATAAATCATAGGATCTCTCTGGGGTTAGTATTCCTACAGTATCACATACACATATTCTATCTGCCCCTATCTCTACGCCCTTAGTGAATAACTCCATTAAAAAGTCTATATCACTTCTTGTGGCATCTTCGGCCGAAAGTTCCACAATCAAACCATGATCCTTAGCATATTCAGTAGCATTTAGTGCACATTTAAGGGTTTCCTCCCTACTTTTCCTAAGTTTATATTTCATATGCAAATCTGAGGTAGGTGTTACAAGATGAACACTATCCACATTGCACTCCAAAGCATAATCTATATCAATGGTCATGGCCCTGGCAAAGGAGCATATTTCGGCATTTAGTCCCTGGGAGGTGATATATTTTATTCCTTCTCTCTCTCCCTTGGAGGTTATGGCACTTCCTGCCTCTATTATATCCACACCTAAGTCATCCAATTTTAAGGCTATTTCAAGTTTTTCATGGGGTGTTAGAGAGACTCCAGGGGTTTGTTCTCCATCCCTTAATGTAGTATCCAATATTTTAACCATAAAATCACTTTTTTAAATTTTTAATATTTTTTGTAAAATAATTAATACCTTAAATGAGAGATAAATATATTATTGCTCAATTATCTACTGTCAATAATATATTATATAAAATATATTTTCTTAAATGGTCTCTTATTTTATAAGATAATTATAAAAACTTTTTTATATTAATATGTTATTTTAATGTTTTTGGTAAATAAAATATTCTTTTCATATATTTGGATGTTAATCAAGAATAAATAAATTATTTAAAATTTTTATAAAAAATAGTTATAAAATAAATAAGTAAAAAATAAAAAAAATAATAAAATAATTTAAAAAAGTTATAAAGTTATATCAAGGAAATAGTAAAAAAAATAAAATAAAATATATTTTTTAAAAATCTATAAAAGGAAAACCCTTCTAAATAATAGAAAACCATTGCCACCATGTTATAATAGGATGCAGGATTTTAGTGCTCTTTCAAATGTAAAAGATTAAAAAAATTTTAACTTTTAAAAGATTAATAAAGTCTATAATCATTTTTTAAAATTAGGATATACCTTTAAGTTCATACACTTGGTTATATATTAAATTTAAAGTGTAGTCGAATAAAAGAATAATCAAAAAATAAAAAAATAAAATTAAATTAAAAAAATAAAGGAAACTATGGCTATATTTAATAAAAAATAATTAATACCTAAAAAATTATCATTTAAATACTTAAATCCTGTAGATAAGTATAATATGTTAATATTATTGTATAATTATTTTTAATATTTTTTATTTTTTTATAAGGTGATTCTATGGTTGTAGTGATGAAGTTTGGAGGTACCTCCATAGGAGATGGAAAAAAAATTAGAAATGTGGCAAAAATAATAACCAACAAGAAAAGAGAGGATAAAGATGTTGTTGTTGTAACCTCTGCAATGACTCAGATAACAAATTCCCTTGTAAATATTTCCAAAGATGCATTGGATGTTAGGGATATTGATAAAATAAACAACTTTATAAGTGAAATAAGGGAGAAACATGAGGAAGCAATAGAGGATGCCATTGAAAAGGAGAATATTAAAAATGATGTAAAAAAAATAATATATACTTCAATAGATGAATTGGAAAAGGTCCTTATAGGGGTAGCCTATCTTGGGGAATTAACTCCAAAGTCTAAGGATTATATATTATCCTTTGGTGAAAGGTTATCTGCCCCTATTCTAAGTGGTGCAATTAGGGATTTAGGCTATCATTCCCTATACCTTACAGGGGGCGAGGCGGGCATAGTAACTGACGAGAATTATGGATGTGCCAGGCCCATTAAATTATTAGTTAAGGAGAGAATACTGCCCCTTTTAAAGGAAGGAATTGTTCCAGTTATTACAGGATTTATTGGGGGAACAGAAAATGGAAATATAACCACCTTTGGAAGGGGAGGTAGTGATTATTCAGCAGCATTGGTGGGTGCAGGCATAGAGGCCAATATGGTTGAAATATGGACTGATGTTAGTGGAATATTAACCTCAGATCCAAGGATTGTTAAAAATGTTAAAAGAATACCTAAGATGTCCTATATAGAGGCTATGGAGTTAGCCTACTTTGGTGCCAAAGTTCTCCATCCAAGGACTGTTGAGCCCCTTATGGAAAAAAACATACCTTTAAGAATTAAAAATACCTTTGAGCCTGAAAGTGAAGGGACTTTAATCACAAATGATAGGGAAATGACCAACAATATAATAAAGGCAATAACTTCCATAAGGGATGTATTTTTAATAAACATTTTTGGAACAGGTATGGTGGGAGTAAGTGGCACTGCTGCCAGAATATTCTCGGCCCTTGGAAGGGCCAATGGAAATGTGATTCTCATAACCCAAGGCTCCTCTGAGACAAATATATCCATTGTTGTATATGGAGGTAGGCAGGAGGCTGAGAATTGCATAAGGGAACTTAAAAGGGAATTCAAGGGCAGTTCCTTAATAAAGGATATCTCCATTGATGAGAAAGTATGTGTAGTTTCAGCTGTAGGGGCAGGTATGAAGGGATCCAAAGGTATTGCAGGAAAACTCTTTGAAGCCGTTGCAAAAAGTGGGGCAAATATAAAAATGATTGCACAGGGTTCCTCAGAGGTAAATATTTCCTTTGTAATTGGAGAGGAGGAATTGGAAAATTGCCTTCAAGCCCTCCATGATACCTTTATAAAGTAAGTTAAATAAAGTTATAATATTCCCTTATCCCTAAGGTTTTTTAAAATCTCACTATGAACCTCTTCAATAGTTTTCTTAGAGGTATCTATAATAATATAGCCGTATTTTGGCTCAAATACTTTATTTTTTATAATTTCATAATATTTTTTACTTACAAGTTCCAACATCTCTCTATTTTCAAATATCTCTCTATCTCTTTTTCCCATTCTATTTATGGATTCTTCAATATCCACATCTAAGAATATTAAAACATCAGGTCTAATGGCAAATTTATTAATATTTATTATAAAATCCAACTCAACCCCTTGGATTGATTGATAAACCATTGAGGAATATAAGTACCTATCACAAACAACATGTTGATTTTTTAACATTTCCTTAATAATGGGCACATGCTCCATCCTATCTGCTGCAAATAATAATGCCAGTGTTTCCTTTCTATATGTCCTTTTGCCACTAAGGGCTCCTCGAATAACTTTTCCAATATCTCCTTCAGTGGGTTCGTAGGTATATGCACCCTTTATTTTATTTGATAGCATTTTAGATTGGGTAGTCTTTCCACTACCATCTATGCCCTCAAATACTATGAATTTATAATTCACCCTTTCACCATATTTATAAAAATAAAAAATATAGTCAAATCCATAACAATAACTTATAATCTAATATAAAAAAAATATAAAATAGAGTATTAATAAATGGAAATACTAAATACTTTAAGTCCCTTCTATCTTAGATTAATATGAACCCCATAATTAATCCTATAAAAGATTTTGCCAACCCTCCCAGTGCTTAGGGACATTTAGTGGGTAATGATGGGACTTTTATTTTTTATATTTTTACTTCTTTTTAGGCATATTTTTTAAATCTTAAAAATATATTAAATATTAAGTCTAAAATATTTTATTATTTAAATTGCTCAATACCCTCGGTATGTTCTCCAAAACATCCATTGCAGTGTAATAATATCCCTTTTCTTGGAGTAGCATATCTCCACTATAACCATTAATAAATGTCCCACAGCATGCAGAGAGAAATGTCTCATTATTACAAAATAATCCCCCTATTATACCACAGAGCACATCTCCAGTACCACCTACTGTCATTCCCCCATTGCCTGTTTTATTTATTTTTATACTTTGATTGTTGAATATTATATCATATCTACCCTTCAATACAATGGTTGATTTTATTCCCTTAATAGAATCAACATCCTCTAAATCAATCCCCATATATTCAAACTCTCTTTTATGGGGTGTAAATATATAATTTTCAGTGAATTTAAAATTATCATAATCAATAACCTTTATGGCATCAGCATCTATTACTATCTTTTTATTTCCAACTTCATTTATAAAATTATTTACAAACTCCTTAGTATCCTCCCTTACTCCCAATCCATTTCCAAGGATTATAACATGATAATTTTTGGATAGTTCTATTACCTCATCTAAGTGATTTTCCCCAAGATAATCCCCCTCAACCTCATAACCCATTAGATGGGGATAATTCCTTAGAGCCTCTATTGTAGGTTTAGTGGAAACCACAGTTGTTAAATCCACAATTTTTGAGGAGGATAGTGCAGATAAAATTGGAGCACCAAAGTATTCCTTTGAGCCTCCAACAACTAAAACCTTTCCATTATTTCCCTTATGTGAATTTGGATCTATGTTTTTTAATGCCTTTATATCTCCCAAGCCAACTACATTATTGGCAATTGGGGGAATACCAATACTTTTAATTAGGGTCTTATTTATATCATTTTCCAATTTATTTCTATGGAATGATATAATAACATCCCCTATTAATCCCTTGGTTTCAACATCCACAGATATTATTTTTAAATTTTTCTTAAAGGCCTTTAATCTATTTAACTCCTCCACTAAGGTTTTAAAGGGTTCCCGAAGTTCCCCTTTAATCCCTGTTCCAAGGATGGCATCTATGATTATTATATTATCAGTGTTATTATCCTCTATTTCCCTAATTATTTTTAATACCCCTTCATTACAGGGAAGTTCCTTTATCTCCAATCTTAAATCCAATTGAGATATGTTTTTTAATATTTTAAAATTTTCCCTTGATTCATAGGTTTTTATATATTCTTCCCTTCCAAGTAATATTACCTTCAAAGAATCTCTATAATTGCAGTACTCCATTAAATGACGAATTGCTACAAACCCATCTCCCCCATTGTTTCCAAGGCCACAAAATGCATATATTCTATTTCCCTGATCCCCCAAATAATTTATAACTTCATTGGCAACAGATTTTCCTGCATTTTCCATTAGTAATATTTTATTAATACCAAGGTATTCACAGTTATTGTCAATAATATTCATGTCCCTTTGGGAGATGTGAGGTTTATTCCTTTCAAGGTCATAATAATAACTTTTTAATAAACTGTTAAATAATCTTAGATTATCCATAGTAATACCATTTTAAATTATTAATTTTCATATTAATATACTTATATATTTAAATTATTTTTTTAAATATTTTTTATTTTCATTAAATCAAAAATAGATAGAGTACCTACAACATAACCCTTGGCATCAACAACAGGATAGGCAATAATCTCTTCTTTAACCATTTCATCTATTAATTCCTCAGTTATTTCATCCTCCTCATTTAATATTTTTATTTCATCAACATAGAGCATTAGATCCTCAACTTTTGAATGCTTACATCCTGCTAATATATCCAAGGCTGTGATCCATCCTTCAAGTTTTCCATCTTCAATAACTGGGGCATAGGCCTTTTTATTTCTATACAATGTCTCGACAGCCTCTCCCCCTATCATTTCAGGGGACATCTTTAAAAAATTTTTATTCATTACATCCTTTACCTTTAACATATAACTACCATTACAATTTTTATATTAACAAATAATTAAAAATTAAAATAAACTAATTAAAATAAATATAATTATAATAATACTCCTATATATTACTTTTTAAAATTTATATATAAAGATTATTGTTAAGTAATATTAGGTGAAAATCTTGAAAATAGCCTCATTATACTCTGGGGGAAAGGATTCAGCATATGCACTATGGTGGGCATTAAATCAAGGTTGGGATGTTAAATATCTCGTTAATGTAATTTCAAAAAATAAAGAAAGTTATATGTTTCATGTTCCTAATGTAGAACTAACTGAATTAGTTTCAGAAAGTACTGGAATTCCATTAATAAGAGTAAATACAACAGGAGAAAAGGAAAAAGAAGTATTGGACTTAAAGAAGGCACTAAAAAAATTGGATATTGAGGGAGTAGTTAGTGGAGCCCTTGCAAGTGAATACCAGAGAACAAGAATAGATCATATATGTGAGGAATTAAATATAAAATCCTTTGCACCCCTCTGGCATAAGGATCAGGAGTTAATACTTAGAGATACTTCAAAATTTTTTGAATTTAAGATTGTTAGTGTATCTGCCTATGGATTAGGTAGGGAATACCTTGGAAAAACCATAAATGAGAAAAATATTGAAGAATTACTTAAAATAATGGAAAGATATGGAATAAATAAGGCCTTTGAAGGGGGCGAGGCAGAAACTTTTGTTTTTGATGCCCCCTTTTTTAATAAAAAAATAGAAGTTTTAGATTATGATATAATCTGGAATGAAATAAATGGCCTCTATATTGTTAAAGATGCCATATTGGTTGATAAATAATATAAAAAGTATTTTGTTTATAATATATAGTTTAATAAATAAATATAATTTTAATAGTATTGAGAAATAAAAAAACCTAATAATATAATAGAAAATCAGCAAAATGTCCTATGGGATACTGGGATACATAGGGTACTACCACAATTGGGACAATTAACTGTGGCCTTTTCAAGGGCATAATTGGACTCAAAAGGCCTTTTACAGTAGGGACATAACCATATTCTCTTAAAGGTTTTTTTACATTCTCCTATATCTCCAACAGTTGGATACTTTTGATATATTGACTCGCTATTTTCATCTTGATATTTAGGAAATTTTTCTACCATAGATAGATACAGTTTAACAACAGATTCTATTATACAATCATTTCCCTTACATATTGGGCAAATCAATTCTAATTCTCTGTTTTTATTATTTTTATTATTCTCACTCATTTTTTCACGTGTATATTATTAATATAAAAATAACCATAATAAAAATTTATATTTATTATTTATTAGTTTTTTAAATATGAAATAAATAATTAAAAATAGTTAAAAAATAAATAAAATTAAAAATATAAAAAAATAATAATTATAATAATTTATAAATATCAAGTATTGTTCAGAAATATTCAAAGATATTATGCATTAGATATTAACTTTTTTAAGCAAATCCTCTGCAATATCTCCAAATATTGGGAATTTATATCTTTCTCCCTGATATGCTTTATACATGCCCAATATCCAAAGGGCAAGACCTACGAAAAATATCAATATACTAAAGAGAATTCCAATACATGGGATAAGTGCTACTATTATACTTAATACCATCAAACTTAAAGAGGTTACTATAGATTGCATTGCATGGAATTTAACAAATTCGCTTTCTTTCTCTAAGATTAAAAACACAATGCCACTTATTGCCCCTATTAAATAACATAACAAACCTTCAACATTTTCATCTAAACCAAGGGTGGTTTTTGACATGAATAACACCACTACTATTTTGCTCCAATTATTTCAAGTATATTCAAAGATATTATGCATTAGATATTAACTTTTTTAAGCAAATCCTCTGCAATATCTCCAAATATTGGGAATTTATATCTTTCTCCCTGATATGCTTTATACATGCCCAATATCCAAAGGGCAAGACTTACAAGATTTATTAATAAACTAATTAAACCTCCAACAGTTGGAATAAATGCTACTATTATACCTATTATTATCAAACTTAAAAAGGTTACTATAGATTGCATTGCATGGAATTTAACAAATTCACTTTCCTTCTCTAAGACTAAAAACACAATGCCACTTATTATTCCTAATATGTAACATAGCAAACCTTCAATATTTTCATCTAAACCAAGGCTGGTTTTTGACATTGAATATCACCAATATAATTTTAATTTTTTAATATCCTATATTTTTGTATTGATATATACTTGTTAATATAATAATATATATCTTAGCAATATAGTATTCCTCTAAAATAATATATATACTTTATCATTAAATTTTATTTAAAAAGTGTAATTAAAATTTTAATTTTACATATGGTGATAATATGACTAAGGATTATTCTCCCAAAGAACTTATTGAATGGGATAAAAAATACATATGGCATCCATATACTCAAATGAAAGAATACAACCCTCCCTTTAAAAATTTAATAATTGAAAGGGGTGAAGGAAATTATTTAATAGATATTAATGGTAAAAAATACTTAGATGCAGTATCCTCAATATGGTGTAACCTCTTTGGCCATAGTGAAAAAAGAATAATTGAAGAAATAAAGAGACAAACTGATAAAATATGCCACTCTACACTTTTAGGGAGTGGCAATGTGCCCTCCATATTATTGGCAAAGAAACTTGTTGAAATTGCACCTCCTCATTTAAATAAGGTATTTTACTCTGAGGATGGTTCAGAGGCTGTTGAGATAGCCCTTAAGATGGCCTTTGAGTACTATCAATTAAAGGATCCTGAGAGCAATAAAAAGAGAACAAAATTTCTATCTGTGAAAGAGGGTTATCATGGGGATACCATAGGAGCCATGAGTGTTGGAGGTAGCGAGACCTTCCATGGAATATTTAAACCTCTACTCTTTAAGGGATACTATGGAAATGCCCCCTATTGCTATAGATGTAAATATGGCCATGACTTTAAGAATACTGATGAAAGAATGGAAAGGGGATGTAGTATGGATTGCTTAGAGGATATGTTGAATCTCATAGAGAAACATAGAGATGAGTTATTCTGTATAATATTGGAGGGAGGGGTAATGGGCTCTGCAGGGATGATACCCTATCCCAATAATTACATAGAGGAAGTAGCAAGAAAATCCAAGGAGGAAGGTATTTTACTTATACTTGATGAAGTTGCAACCTTTGCAAGACTTGGAAAATATCTATTTTCAGATAATGAAAAATTAAAGAAAATATCTAAACCAGATATAATTACTATTGGAAAGGGAATAACTGGAGGGTATTTACCCCTTGCCCTTACTATGGTAAGGGAGGAGATCTACAACCAATTCTTGGGGGATTTTGAGGAATATAGACAGTTTTTCCATGGACATACCTATACAGGAAATCAATTACTATGTACTTCGGCAATTGCTACCTTAGATATACTTGAAGGGGATGAAGTCTTTAAAAAAATGGGCAAAAAAATAGAACTACTCCATAGGTCCCTTGATAGATTAAAGGAATTGGAACATGTGGGAGATATTAGAAAAAGGGGTTTTATGATAGGTATAGAATTGGTAAAGAACAAAAATAATAAGGAATCCTATCCCCCAAGGGACAAGGTAGCCTACAGAGTTGCAGAAAACCTATTAAAAAGGGGTATTTATATGAGACCCATATTTAATACAATAATAATAGTTCCCCCCCTAACAATTACTGAGGATGAAATTGAATTTTTATGTTTTAATCTATATGAGGCAATTAAGGAAAACCTTGGGATAAAATAATAAAATAAATTCTCATCTATAATTAAAAAAATAATAACAAATAAAAAAATAATTTAAAAAAATTAAAAATTAAAATAACCTAAAAAAATAATAAAATTAATCTAAATCTTAGGATATGAGGAAAAAAATAAAATTATTTAAAAATACAAGAGAAAATAAATACTTAAAAAAAATAGAAATTCCACACTTCCATCTCCCTCTCTCTACACTCCAAGCACGGAAATGCAGAGAAATTCTTTTAATTATAGGATTTATGGGATTTTATACTATAATACGTTTAAAATTAGGATGTTCTGTCAACTTGCAATTTAATCTCTATTCAGATCGCTCCATATTATAATTAAACAGTTAGTCTACTCTCCCCTTCTAACGGGACAAAACCATATCACTCTAAATAAGAAATAAATTAATCATAAACCGTAAAATTTATATATCTAAAGAACTTTTATTA
>JAHEQB010000098.1 GCA_019561555.1 Methanothermococcus sp. SCGC AD-155-C09 | reverse complement strand
TGCAATTCCAGAAGCATAGATGTAGTAGTTGTTTATGTAAGGTGCAAAATCTTCTTCATTTGGTATTCCGTCCTGATCTATATCTAAGGCTAAGGATTTTGCTTTTAAAGCAAGTTCTTTTGCTTTGGAATAATCTCTTCTTTTGAATGCCTCTTCAGCCTGGGAGAGTAGAGTTTCTGCTTCTTTAACATCATATTTTGATTTTATCTGGGAGATTGTTGATTTGGTATTGTTTATTGTCTTTTTGACAGATTGTGCATATTCTTTTATTTCAATAGCCTTTTTTTTAGCATTTAAAGCAAGCTGGCCTGCCTTGGAATAATTACCTTTGTTGAATGCCTCTTCAGCCTGAGAGAGTAAAGATTCTGCTTCTTTAATATTATATTTTGACTTTATCTGAAGGATTGTCGAGTTGGCATCCTTTATTATTTCTGATATTGCCTGTAATGAAGCAAAGAGATAAACATTATTATCCNAACTTCCAACAACAACATATTCCCCATCTGGAGTTATTGCTACTGACCAAATAATATNACCTGTCTCATACTTCCACAATAACTTCCCTTCTTTGTTGAAGAGATAAATATTATTATCNTCACTTCCNGCAACAACATATTCCCCATCTGGAGTTATTGCTACTGATCCAACATACCATCCTGTTTTATATTTCCACAATAACTTCCCTTCTTTGTTGAAGAGATAAATATTATTATCCTCACTTCCTGCAACAACATATTCCCCATCTGGAGTTATTGCTATTGATTCAACATTACCATATGTCCCATACTTCCACAATAACTTCCCTTCTTTGTTGAAAAGATAAATATTATTGTCTCTGCTCCCTGCAACAACATATTCCCCATCTGGAGTTATTGCTATTGATTCAACACCACCATCTGTCTTATACTTCCACAACAATTTCCCCTCTCTGTTGAAGAGATAAACATGGTTATCCCAGCTCCCAGCAACTATGTATTCTCCATCTGGAGTTATAGATACTGATCTAACCCGATCATCTGTCTCATGCTTCCACAACAAACCATACTCCTGAGCATGAACCATACTAAATAAACTTAGAGATAATAATAAACTCAACATTATAAATCTTTTCATAATATCAACCTTAAAAACCTTTTATTTTTTAATTCATCACATAAAATATTTATGTTATAAATATAACAATGTAATAACATGAGTGGAAAATGCATTTATAAGGTTATAAAACATTTATCAGAAGAAGAACTAAATAGAAAGATTAGAGAGCAGAAGGATGCAGCACTCCTTAAAAAAGGATTTTATAAAGTATCTCTACAAAGAAATGAATGTTAAAAAAGCAGCAGAAGCAATAGGAGTTTCTAAGGCCACAGGCTATGTATATCTAAAAAAATGGAATTCAGAAGGATATGATGGTTTACTTCCAAAATACGGAGGGAGACCATCCAAACTTACAAAGAATAATAAAGAGGAACTCAAGAATATTCTAAAGGGAAAAGATTCATGGACAACAAAAGAAATACAGAAGTTATAGTTAAGAACATAATTCTCTGAACTCATAACCTAAAAATTTATTAATAACTCCCTGCAAATGATATGGATTTTGTT
>JAHEQB010000097.1 GCA_019561555.1 Methanothermococcus sp. SCGC AD-155-C09 | reverse complement strand
TTGGAGGTTAAGGCCCCTTCAGTTCCCAAGTGTTCAAAATTTATAAGTTTAGATAGGTTATGATTATTTAAATAATGATTTTGATANTTAATAATAAAATCCTCCTTAAACTTTTTTACCTTTAAAAATGTAATTATTTTATCCTTTGGACCATCTAAATANAGTTGAAGTTGGGAGTGTTGATCCTTTGCTCCAATGGATATTACTGGAGTTTGGCCCTTTCCATCCTTTCCAAGGCTCTCGGCCCATAATTGCCTATACCATATACCAAACTTATGAAGTCTTTCAATGTATGGCATAAGTACAGAAATACTTTTTCCCCTATTTAAGAATATATAGTGAATTAAGGCATTCATAAGGGCAGGATTTTTAAATACCTCTTCATTTTTACATAACTTATCCATATCCCTTGCTCCCCTAATTAATCCCTTAATATCTATCCCCATACAGGACATTGGAGCCAGGCCCACAGAGGACAGTACTGAAAATCTACCTCCAACATTTTCAGGAACATCAAATAACGTATACCCTTCCTTCTTAGCAATATTCTTTAAAATGCCCCCACTTGAGATTATTATGATATTATTACTACATCCTATCCTATCCATTTTCTCCTTAATAATAAAAAAGTTTGCCAAGGTTTCTACAGTGCTTCCAGATTTACTTACCACAAATAAAAGTGTTTTTTTTAAATCCACAATTTTAAGAATATCATATAATTTCTCAGGGTCAGAGTTATCCAAAAAATAAACTTTTTTACTATTAGAATTTAATTCATTGTAATACATTCCATGGATGCCCTCATATACCATCTGAGTTCCTAAGATAGAGCCTCCCATGCCTATAACTAAAATATATTCATAATCTCTATAGGATTTACTCAGATCATGGTATTTACTTAAATCATCATATATTACATCCATAAATCCCAATTCTTTATTTTTATATTTATTAATTACCCCATTATAGGCTCTATTTATAGTATCCTCCATAGCCCCAACATCCCTTATGGATATTCCTTCA
>JAHEQB010000096.1 GCA_019561555.1 Methanothermococcus sp. SCGC AD-155-C09 | reverse complement strand
ATCGTGATTACACGCCTATAATTTAGTATTTGTTGTAAATAAGCATTTTCCTTCTGTCCCCTTAATGAGGAAGGTATTTAGATTTAGATTTAATATAAAAGGAGAGTATTTAGAAATTATTTAGATGGGAATATAAAGAAGACCCTAAACATATATATAATAAAAATAAAAAAAGGATAAAAAAATAAACGATAAAGGAATACTGTAAAATTTTAACATAAAAATAAAAACTAAGAGCATTGAAGGTGTTGCAATAAAAAATAAAAAAATTAACAAAAATATAAAAAATATAGGGAATTATATAAAATTTATTTTTTGAAAAATTATAACCTCTTAAACTTATTTATGGCATAAGTAATATAATAAAAGAATAAATCATTAAAAGGGAAATACTTTAAGTCTTTATATAGCCTGATGAAATTATAGTCAAGAACATAATTGCTTAAACCCGTATCTAAAATATAAAAAAATTAAAAATTAAAAAAAATAAAATAATAAGAAATATAAAACAATAAAATAATCTAAATCCTAAGATATAAAGAAAAATTAAATATTTAAAAAAATAAAAAAAAGTAAATAATAAAAAAGTAGAAATCCCTTACTATCTAATGATATAAAGAAAATAATTACTAAAAAAGTAGAAATTCCATACTACTATCTACCTTCCCCCTACATTCCTAAGTACTGGAAGTGCAGAGGATATCCTTTAACTATAGAATTACTATATTATAATTCTTCAAGCATTATAATTACTATTCATAATAAGTTTAAAATATATGTGTTTTACTATAAATACAGTAAAAAATAGAATATTAATAAAGAGGATTTTACTGTAAATATACCTTTATCTTACCTAAACTAAGGTTCATAATACCCATCCTATAAGAAATTTACCCTTTCCATAGTTCTTAGAGGCATTATAAGGATAATAGAAGGCTTAATTCTTATTATTTATTTTTTAAATACTTTAAAATCTTAAATTTTCTATTTTATTTATTCTTTTTATTTTTTATCTTTATTTTTTTAATTTTTATAGAATTTTTAAAAATTAAGACATTGTTGTTATATTTAGTATAAATAATTTGTTTAATCTAATGATAACAATTAATTTATTAATATAATAAATAATATTTAAGTAAAATTATACTCAAAGGCCCTTAATAGACCAATACATCCTGAAATCATAACATCCCCTCCCGGATAGGCGTATCTTCCATATTTTTTAAATAACCTCCTATTTGGCCCAGCAATTAATATTTCTTGGGGATCTATACTCTCCATTACTACGGCTCCATGTCCATTATCCTCATATATCTCCCTATTGGTTAAGGTACCATCTGCAAGTTTATTAACAATATACTTTAATTTTTCAGGATTAAGGAGCCTTGTGTGATGCTCAAATATTCCCTTTATTTCATTGTTTTTAATGGATACGCCCAAGGTATGGCCATTACCTATATCCAACCCAATAAATTCTTCTATTCCCTCCTCCTTAGCATAATCAAGTATTCCACATATAGAGGCTATTTTACTATCCATTACAAAGCCATTGTAATTATTATCCCTTAGAGTATCTAAAATACTTTTAAATCTTGAAAAGATTGTACATTCTTTAGTATTGGATAATATGTATCCATAGGGATTTTTTGTTTTTTTAAGTTGTTCTTGAAAGTATTTAAACCTTGTAATTCTATCACTTTGGCCCTTTATAAATCCATGATCCTGGCAGGCAACTGCCACAAAATCTGGTTTAAATTCTCTACCAATTTCACTAAATATGTTTTTAAATACATTAAAATTTAAATCCTCGAATATAATATTAGGGTTTTCTATTTTATCCCTTAGGATAATTCCTCTTTTTGATACCTCTTCTAAATCATCCCTAATGGTTCTTGAGGCCACTTTTGTTATTTCTACCCTATATCCTTTCTTTATATGTTCAGATATTGCCCTATTAACTGGGCCCCCTCCCATTATTCTCCCATCTATTCTTAAATCTCCCTTTATATTCTTTATTTTATCTGCGATTATACTTGTTGGAGAGGGAAGTATAAGTTTTATGGCATTCTCTATGTTGTCCCTTTTTTTATAATCAATATAAAGTATATCCTGGGTTCCCTTACCTATATCTATGAGTAATAAATCCATAATATCACCTATTTTTTATATTTATTAAATGTTAAAATATTTTTATAGCGGAATAATTCTATATAATTAAAATATAAATAATAATGTTATTAAATTACATTAAAATAAGGAGGTTAATAATAGATTCATAAAATAATAATAGTGCATTATAATAAAAAATAAAATATAATAAGTATTAAAAAAATTAAAAAAATAATAAAATAAAAAATCTAAGATTTTAAAATACCTAAGAAAGGAGAGTATATAAAAACTAAAAATCCTATCATTATCCTCTTTAATGCTCCTAAGCACTAGAAGGGGCAGAGTCCTTTAAAGGATAAATTATAGTCAAGAACATAATAATTTAAACTTATTATGGGTATAGTATCTATACTTAAAGGGTTTTCTCTGGACATCCAGTGCTTAGGAATGTAGGGGGAAGGTAGATAGTAGTATGGAATTTCTACTTTTTTAGTAATTATTTTCTTTATTTTTTTAGATAGTAAGGGATTTCTACTTTTTTATTATTTACTTTTTTTTATTTTTTTAAATTATTTATTTTTATTTATTTTTTATTTTTTTATATTGTAGACAGAAGTTTAAAAAATTGTGTTCTTAAGTATATATTATAAATATATATTAATATTGTATATTTAAATATAGTTTTATTTTAATTTTTTATTATTTTTTTATTTAAAGCAAAATTTTATATTGATTCTGTATTTTTTTTTTACTATTATTATTTTTTAAATCATAATTTTTTTATTTTTATCAATTTATTATTTATCATTTATTTTTACTATTAAAAACAAAGGATTTAATGGAGGTAATTTTATGAAAAAAATATACTTTGCCACAGGAAATCCCAATAAAGTTAAGGAATTAAAAATAATTTTAAGTGATGTAAATAATCTATCAATTGAACAGATAACCCTTCCCTACCCTGAGGTTCAAGGTACCTTGGAGGAGGTTTCAGTGTTTGGAGCAAAGTATGTCTATAAAAAAATAAATGAGCCAGTGATTGTGGAGGACAGTGGATTCTTTGTAGAAACTTTAAAGGGCTTTCCAGGTACCTATTCAAAGTATGTACAGGAAACAATAGGGAATAAGGGAATATTAAAACTTTTAGAGGGTAAGGGAGAAAATCATAGAAGGGCATACTTTAAAAGTGTAATAGGATACTGTGATGAAAATGGAGTAAAGTTATTCAAGGGGATTGTAAATGGGAGAGTATCCTATAATATAAGAAGTAAAGGCCATGGTTTTGCGTATGATAGTATATTTATACCAGAGGGAGAAGAGAAAACCTTTGCAGAAATGGATATAAAAGAAAAAAGTAAAATATCCCATAGAAAAAGGGCACTGGATAACTTTAAGGAATTTTTAAAAACTATTTATTAAGCCCTTAATATTTCATAATATACCTTAGCCATGTTTAATATGTCCTCAATTTTTATATGTTCATTAGGTTGATGGGCAGTTTCCTCTCCAATTCCCCATACTACTGTATCATAATCTTTTGCCCTTAAAAATGCTCCTACTGTACCTCCTCCCATACCACATAGGACTGCCTCTTTCTTTAATACCTTTTTTATAGCGTTTTTTAATTCAATAACTATTTCTGAGTTTTCCGATGTTTTCTGGGAACTTTCCTCCTGCATTATTTCATACTCAATAGTAATATCATTTTTATTATCGTAGTGTATTATATATTTCTCAATATTATCTTTAAAGTATTTTATAAATTCCTCAATGTCTCTTAATACATCATGGGTAGTGTAATCAGGTAGTATCCTACAATCAAAGTAAAGTTCCACATACCCTGGAATAGTATTTATATTTTCTACATTGTTGATAATTCTTGTGGGCTCAAATGTGGAATAAGGAGGAGAGAATAAATTATCCCTTTTATCATACTTAGAGTATAATCTATTGTAAAGATTGCTGCCAAAGTTAAATGCCAAGACATTTGCATTTATACCATCATTTGGAGTACTGCCATGACACTGTTTTCCTTTAATTTTAAATTTAAGCCATAGGATGTTTTTCTCCGCTATTTCAATATAATTACCCTCTGGAGTTCCAAAGTCAGGTACTATTATTAAATCCCCTTTATTAAATATTTCATCCTCATACTTTAATAAATGCTGAATACCATATTTACTACCACATTCTTCATCAGATACAAATATTAAACTTAAGTTATACTTTGGATTAAAATCTTTATCTCTATCTTCGAATATCAATTTTAATAGCAATAACGAAGATACAATACCCTTATGATTATCCTCACTACCCCTTCCATATATTGTTCCATTTTTAATAATTGGCTCATAGGGAGGATGATCCCAGAGTCTTAATTCCCCTTCAGGCACTGTATCAATGTGGGATATAATATGTAATGTTTTATCCCTTTTAAAATCTAATTTTGCTACAATGTTTGGTCTATTTATATTTTTATCATCCAATGTATCATAGTTACTAATACTACAATTTTTTATGTTGTATTTATTTATATATTCCTTTAATTTATTCAAAATATAATTACCCTTTTCTTTCTCGCCAACTCCTCCAAAGGAAGGATTTACTGAATTGATTTTAATTAAGTCAGAGGCCAATATTTTACATTCTTCAATTATATGGGTTTTAATATCATTAACCATTGTATCCCTGAATAATTTTTTATACGTTAATTATATATATTTTGATTAATATATTATCAAAATTATTATATATAATTTAAATCATAGAAAAATCATGGGTTTTAATATATAAAAAAATATTATAATTTTTACAGGCGATTAAATAAAAAAATATAAATAACAATAAAAAATTTAATATATTGTAAATAATCATTATAAAATAAAAATATTTATATTGACCAGTATTATTAAATAAATAGTGTTGATTTCATTATTATAATTTTATCACTTTGGAGATTGATATCATGGTTGAGGATATTGATAAAGGTACATTTGATAATGAAAACAGGGATTATACCAACAAATTAAAAAAATTAAAGGGTAAAAGGGCATCCAAATCTGATTCAAAAAAATATATATATCTATTATTAGTAGTAGTTGTAGTATTGGGACTATCATTTATAGGTTTCAGCATATATAACAACATGATAGATGAGGCCAATCTGAGAATCACAACCCTGGAGAATGCCAAAGAGGAGGCAATAAATACTATAAACCAAATGTTTTCACAATACCCTGGTGATCCACAACATACACTATATGTCAATAAAATTGAAAATTGTAAATCAATAAATGAGGTAAATAAGGTATTGGATGAAGTAAGTAACTATATAAGGTTTATAGAATACAAAAATGATGTAATTAATGACATTAAAAATGCTTATGGGCCATACTATGAAGATAGTTTTTATGCTAAGACATTAGTATATAAAATAAAAAACACTAAATCCAAAAATGAAGTTGATAATATAATAAAAAATGCCAATATTGAAGAGAATGCAAAAAAGTATTATATTAATGAAATAGAAAATAGTGTGGCATATTATAATTATTATAGGGTTCCAATATATGGTCCAAAAAGACTTATATCTGGTAAGGAACTTTTAAATTATGTAAAAAAACTAAGCCTTACAGAAATTAAAAATATTAACATAACGCCTGTATCATTCAATAGAGTTGCAATTGTAGTTTCTGGAACTCAGTGTGGTAAAATACCCTATGAAGGGAGTAAAATAGAAATTTATAATAAAAATAATGCCAGTGTGGAGCCTATATTGGGTATTATTAATTCCTCCTATGTAATAGTTAGTAATATCGACTACATGGAATTTAAAAATGTGTCTAATATCTTAAGTGAGGATGGATATACTACTTCTGTTATTAGTATTTCAAATATAACCTACAATATGACGAATGTTCCAGGAATACTATATGCAACAGCCGCAGATAGATTGGATTATAATAAAATTAAGGATAAGTTTGGTAGATATGGGGAAAAGTTAAACAAAATACAGGAAGATACACAAATATTTGATGAAAAAGCCAAGTATTTATTGGTATTGTCAGTGCCTTCAGATTCTATACCAGATTTAATATCTATGAAGGCTGAAGAAATCTATATTGTAAATGTGGAGTGATAATATGAGGTCTTATATATTGTTATTTTTTACTGTTATTACTCTACCATTAGTTTCTGGTGAATATACTCTAAATACAATAGATGCATACTGGAAAATATCCTATGAGATTACAAATACAAATCCCTATACTGTATTTGTGGTCATGCCCTATAATATAAATTTTTCCAATGTATTGATAAAACTTCCAAAGGATTTCACGACATTGAATGTATCAGGATTTACTTTCACCAATCAAGACTATGGGGAGATTTACACGACCCTAAATGAGGAATTGGGTTTTTGGGTGCCTCCTTATACTACAGTTAAAATACATAGGGATGGTATTTTATCATATATGTTAATTCCTAATATTCCTGATAATGCTCAGAATGAATTTAGGGTTGCAGGTCCTGCAATAATGAACAATATCACGATATTTGATGAAAAAGAACGGATGAAGTTATTGCATAAAGAAGGAGTAAAGATCAAGTATAAACTTTATGTAAGGGGGAAATTCTTAAAATCCAAAAATTCCAATGTAGTGAGTATGGTTATTCCTGCACCCTTAGTATTGAAGAATTATCACACCTTTAATAAAATTGTTGGAAAAGGTGATGTTGATATTTGGGTAGATTCCTATAACGACTATATTAGAAAGCATGAAAAAATATCCTATAAAATGCATCCTGAGTTATATGATAATGTCTTTAATGATGATACTCTAATACCTAAGATGCTCACTGAACCAGATGATGATAGTATGAATATAAAGTTATTTGATGTACCTGCCATGGTATTTACCACATCAGATGATAAACCTATTGAGTTTTCATATGTTATGTATTCCTATGATACCCCTATGAAGTTTTCATATGATATGTATACTTACAACACAAATTAGATATTTATAGTGTAAATATAGATATTTATAGTGTAAATGGTGTTTATTATGAGAGGGCAGATTTCACTGGAGTTTTCTATTTTGTTTTTGGCACTGTTGGTGGTTGTGATTATATCTACAATGACTCCAGGTATGTTTGGATATAAAAAGGTAGTAGAAACTTCCTCTGCAAGTATAGGTCATGCTGCACTTTCTAAATTAAAAACAAATATTGACATGCTTGCCACTACTGATGTAGGTTCAGTAAAGGTGGTATATATAAAGAGCCCTCCTGGAACCTGGGAAGTAAATGGAAATAGCATTATACTAAAGGGCAATGGATATAACATATCTACAAACTGTAGTATAAATTTAAGTTCAAGTCCTAACAGTTATGCCACAAATTTAAGTACCATTGGAGTAGTACTTACAAGAGATGAAACAGGTATAAATATAAGATGGCCAAATTCATAATCCTTTAATTAATTATTTTTTATTATTTTTTAGAACGTATCCAGATAAGATAGATATTAATTAAATCATAATAAAAATATTATGTTCATAACATAAAAAAATTAAAAAAATAAAAATAATAAAAAAAATAATAATTTTATATTAAAATAAAAAAAATTTAGGAGTATATTAATAAAAAATAAAAAAATATAAATTCTCCATTATGCATATATTTTCCTAATACCTCTAAGTACTGTAGGATAATTTATTTATAATTCATTTCTTATAATATATATCCTTAAAGGGTTTCTATATCTTTAATGCTTTTAATATGGAGTATTAATGGCCATAACTTTATTTTTTATATTATTATTCTTTTTCTTATTTTTATTTCATTTTTTTATATTTTTTATTTTTTTAATTTATTTTAAATTATTTTTTATTTAGTCAGAAGTATATACTCATTAAATGCCTCTCTTGAGGTACCTACCAATACCCTCATATACTCCCCCTTGGAGGAGAACACTCTTTCTAATTTTCCCCTAACAATTATTTTTTCCCCATTAAATGCCTGGCCTGCGTAGGTATGGGTATAGGATACTACCTTCTTAATACTTGAGGGGTCCAAATGGTAGTTATTCTCCATTAAATTACTATCTATTATTTCAATATCCTTTACCCCATAGATTGCAGGATTATCAAAAATATATCTGTCATTGATTACCTTACATTGGATTTCAATGGTTCCAATACCTTTATAGGTAATTTCCCCATACTTTGAGTTTATTTCCCTCCAATCCCTTGTGGTCAATATATCAAACATGGTATTATATATTAATCCCCTATTGTACTTTCTCCTCTCATGAAAAATAAAATCATTGTAGGAGATAGTATTATCTTTTATTCTTTTATTATATGCCTTTTTCCAAAATTCCTCTGATAATGGATGGATGATTTTTTTATATTTTCCATAGTTTTCTTCTCCATCGAAGATGGATTTTAAGATCTCCCTTGCCAATTTATGGTTTTCCATGCCGTATATTACAAAATCAATATCTGAGTTTTCGTTGTTTAACTTTATTGCAGTGGAGCCAGATATTCCCATATATTTATAATCAATGCCACCTTCATGGAATATATTGGCTAAATATTTGCATTTTTCTTCAAATTTATTTTTACTATCAATTAATATCTCTTCCAATCTATCCTTGGGAGTTAATATATTAATTATCCTATCCTTTGGGATTGCATGTAATAAAATATCCTTGGTATCGTCATAATATAAATAATCAGGAAAATAATCCTTCAATATATCATAGGTTTTTTTGGTATCGGTTATTTTAATATATTTTTTTCCATTTAATTGGCGTATGTCCTTAATATCTAATCTATATTTTTTTATAATATCTTTATTTGAGTTGTCAAGATATAGGTATCTCAAAAAAGCAAAAATTCTATCCTTAGGATGTTGGTATGTATTTACTGCAAAAAATCCAATTTCTGTTTCAATGAAATCCCTTAATCTAACCTTTATCATAATTTCCCACTTAGATATTTTAAATAATGTATAAATTGATTTTAATTATGGTTAAGCAAATAATACCTTAAATTTATAATTTATAATATAAATAAAATAAAAATAATATAATAAATAGTTAATAAAATAATAAAAAGGGTTTTACTGTAAATCTATCTCTACTTTACTTAAACTAAGGTTTATAATACTTAGTCCTGTCAAAGGATTTCCTGCTCTTTCAGTGCTTAGGAGTATGAAAGGAATAATAAAGGGATTTCTACTTTTTATTATTTGCTCCTTCTTAAATATTTTAAAATCTTAAGTTATTTCATATTTTAATTTATTTTAATTATTTTTTGTTATTTTTATTTCTTATATTTTTAAATTAATTTTTATTTTTTTAATAATTCTTTAATAATTTTTATTTTTTTATGAGGTTCTTTTAGAAGTAGGTTTTTTTATTTTGGTATATATATTGTCAAACACATAATAATTCCTTAAATTTGAATTCATAACATAAAAATAACTTTGTAATATATTCTTTTAAAGGATTTCCCTACCCTCTCAGTGCTCAGAACATTAATAAGGGTAGCATATAAGATTTTTATTTTTTATATTTATTTTCTTTTAAATATTTTAAAATCTTTTATTTTTTTAATTTCATTTTTTTAATTTTTTTAAATATTTTTTTATTTTAATAAATTTATTTTTTTAATTTCCTAAATTCTGTTTCAAAATTTTTATCATATAGTTTGGAATATTCATAATCCTTTGGATTTAACACATCCCCAACAATTATTAAGGCAGTTTTTTTTATACCTGCCTCTTTTACCTTGTCTCCTATGTTCTCTAAGGTACCCTTTAATATTATTTCATCATTCCAGGAGGCATGATAAACCACTGCAACAGGCGTATCCCTTTTATAACCTCCTTCAATAAGATCCCCTACTACCTTACCTATCATTCCAACCCCCAAGTATATGGCCATTGTGGCACCATGTTTTGCTAAATCATTTAAACTTTCATTCTCAGGTTTTGGAGTTCTTCCTTCAGGCCTTGTGATTATCACTGTCTGAGAAACCTTTGGAAGGGTTAATTCTACTTTTAAAGAACTTGCTGCTGCAAAGAGAGAGGTTACTCCTGGTATTATATCCACATCTATGTTGTATTTTTTTAATTCATCTATTTGCTCCTTAATTGCTCCGTAAATAGAGGGATCTCCAGTATGTACCCTTACAACATTTAAATTTTTTTTAAGGGCCTCAACAATTACCCCTATAATTTCCCCCAAGTTCATTGTGGCACTATTGTATATCTTAGCATTTTTTTTATTATAATTTAAAACCTCTTTATTTACTAAGGATCCTGCATATATTAAAACATCGGCATCCTCAATGGCTTTTTTTCCCTTCAATGTTATTAATTCAGGATCTCCAGGTCCTGCTCCAACAATTGTTATTTTTTTCAGAATAATCACCTATTTATTTTTTTAACTTTATTCTATGGATTTATTTAGGTTTATTTAATTTATGTCCATCTTATAATTATATATTACCAATTCTATATCCCTAAATTTGAAAAATAAAAATTTTAAAATAAAAATAAATAAATTAAAATTATAAAGAATAATTATAAGGATTTTAAATATAGTATTATCAAAAAGGATAGATATTTGATATTTATAATATTATCATTATCTAATAATTAGTATATTTTATTCTAAATTTTTTAAGATATCTAATTTTTTTTATTTTTATATTTTTTAATTCTTTATTTTTTTTATTTTAATTTTTATTTTATATTTTTTATAATTTTTAATATCATTTTTTTTATAGAATATATTCCTTTAATTATAGTTTAGCACTAATGTTTTAAACCAAATTGTTAGAACTTTTAAAAAATTAGATTCTAGATTAAAATATATAAAATAATAAAAAACCTAAAAACATCTAAGAGTTTTACCTCTTAATGTTCCTATGGTAATTAAGTTATATAATATACTCATATCCCCAATAGTTTTTTTAATTCCCTCATCTTAGGAGGGATTTCATCCCATCTCCAAAAACCCCTTAATATTTCATCCATGGAATAGTACTCCTTTAAATAACTTACCCATTTATTCCAAAGTTCTGGATATAACTCCTTAACTCTGAAAAACTCACTGTTAAGGGCAGAAGGACACAGATAACAACCTATTCTTTCAAATCCTTTATCATACAATGGATTGTAGGGCAGATTATTTGAATAGATATAACTCCAAACATCCAATGCATTCCAATCCAATATGGGAAATAAATTACTTTGAAAATCAATAAATCCACTTTTTCTTATATAATTTAAGTTGGATCTTGCAAAACTTTCAAATTTTCTTGATCCATCAATAGTTAATATTCTTTTATTAGGGTATTCCTCCATAAAAAAATTTTTTAATGGGATTAATTTACAAACACTATTGCACCATCTATTATCCTTTGTAGGAATGCCCTTTTCATATAACTCCTCCCAAAAGTAATCCCCATTTACGATATGTAAATTTAAATCATAGGACTTAGCAAACTTTTTTATGTATTTTAAGGTATCTTGATACTCCAAACCAGTATCTATGAATATAACATCTATATCAGGCATAATCTCCCTTGCTAAAAGGGTTGAAACCTCACTATCTTTTCCCCCACTAAAGGAGGCATTAATTACATAACCTTTATCCCTATATTTATCCATATATTTTTTGAGAATATCCTTAGATAACTTTAAAAAACTATCCATTCTGTCTTTATTCTCCTTTAAATATTCTGCTATTTTTTTAATAGGTATGTCCTCCCTCTTTCTTCTTAAGTCTTTTACTTTAATTCTATCATTTCTTTTAATACCTACCCCAACAAATTCCCCCATTTCCAAGCCTACAAAGTAATCTTTACTATTTAGGATCCTTAGATAATCATCATAATTATTTATATATTCCTCCTTTAGATATTTGCCCTTTAATCTTCTCTTTGTAGGTTCTAAGTATATTTTTTCTTTATCTACCATCTGATAGTAATAGGGCGCAGGAATGAACTTCCAATCTAAATCAATTAAATCAAACTCTAAGATTCCTATCTGGATATCCTTTTCCAAGTATATTTTTTTTCTATAATCCATACCCGTAAGTTTCTCAAGTAATATTAAATCATCATAATCAAAGTTTAAACCTGTTAATTTATTAATAACATCTATTTCATATTTTGATGCAAATTTAGTATCCTCTTTAAATGTATTTTCTTTTAGTGTTTTTTTATTTTTATTAAATGTTTTGTTATTCATTGTATCACTTGTATTTAATATATAATACATTATTTATAAAAAATAATAAAAAAATAATAATATAAAAATATAAAATTTTAAAATATTTAGAGAATAAATACATTATAAAAAAATTAGAAATTCTATATATTATCCTAATTAATATTCTGAGCACTGGGAGAGCGGGCAGGATCCTTTACAGGATATATTATGAAAGTTATACTAAGTAATGTAAGGGCTTAGAGTATTTCTCTTTATTATAGTAAAACATATAACCTCTTAAACTTGTTATACATATAGTAATTCAAACACTTGGAGAATTTCCTCTGTAAATCCAGTGCTTAGGAGTGTAGGAGGAAGGATGATAGTAGTATGGAGTTTCAACTTTTTAAGTATTTACTTATATCTTAAGTATTGGAATATTTTATTATTTTTTTTAATTTTTAATTTTTTTAATTATTTTATATTATTTTTATTTTTTTTATATTTAGATAGTTTAAGAAATTATGTTCTTGACTATAATTGGATTTTACTTTTTAAGTAATTGCTTCCCTTATATTTTAAAATCTTTAGGTTATTTTATATTTTAATTTATTTCTTTTAATTTTTTTAAATATTTTTTATATTTTTTAATAATTTTATTAATTTTTTTATTCTTAATTTTACATCACTTTAACCTATTCCCAATATAATCTATAAAGCCCTTTTTATCTGGAATAAAAGCCCCACAGGCAAATTTATGCCCTCCGCCACTTCCTCCTACTTTACTGGAGGCATAGGATATGGCATCAGCAAGATTTATATCCTCTGCAAAGGAAAGTAGTTTTGGACATCTTGCAGATACTTTATATCCAGAATCATTTTCTGTTATGGCAAATATTGGCTTTTTCCAATCTACCTCCTCTATTGAATAACACATACCTGCCACAATACCAAGAATACCTCCATTAATAATCTTATTATCCATTTCAAAGTATTGAAACCTATCCCTCTGTACTATTTCCACATTGTCCCTTATGTATTGTAGGGCCTTTGAAATATTTCTTTTATGGGCCCTTAATCTTGACATCATTCTATCATAGTACTTATCCCTATTTCCCCTCAATATATTTAAGGGAGTTTCATAATCCTCATATCTTGAACAGGCATTTATACATGTGGAAAACTCCTCTAAGTTTCTAAAGGGTGTTTTTATGCCCTCTCCCTTAAACTCATAACTCTCTCCAAAAATAACCTTGGGAAGGAACTTTGTCCAATTTATGGGAACATATCTATTACACTTACTTAAAAACTCACTTCCAAGAATTCTTTTTTCATTAAAGGATAATTCATGAAGGCATTCCTTTGGAACTATCTCAAGATCATATTTTTTATTAATATTATTTATAAAATTAATAATCCTTGAATCATTATTCATTAAATCTGTCCTAACATCTGTAAAATACTTAATAGAGGCAAATAATGGCTTAGTGTGCTTACCATAGAATTGAAGATCAGGAAAGGCCAAAATATCCCCTGCATCCTTGGCATCCTTTAAAATCATTTTATTTATACCCTCTAAACTACCTTCCAAATTTTGAATATCCCCCACTGCTCCAAGTATGGCATACTTAGCTAAGTCAATATTTCGAGGATTGCACATTCTGGCAAAGAGATAGGAAACCCCTGCTCCACAGATCTCCTTTCCACCATCTATATTGTTATTCCATGGATTTACATTTATTATATTTTCTGGAACCTTTTCCTTACTTGGGATGTGATGATCCAAGATAATAACATTATGATTTTTGCTATTTAATATATTATATTCCTTCATTTTTTCCTTTAAAAGATTTATTTGCCCACTACCTAAATCAGCAAATATTATTAACTCATAATCCTTAAATGGAATATCTTCTATGGAATTTACAGTTAATTGCTTTAAAAATCTAAACTCTCCATTAATATTTAACCTGTTGAACAGTTCCTCTAAGATAACCCTTGAATTAATACCATCAGTATCTATATGAGTATATATCAATATATTGCTATTTTTATTTTTTCGAAGTGTTTTAACTGCCTTTCTTAAATTTAAAAGTTCCATAATTAGACACCTTAAAAAATTAAAAAAATAAAAAAATAAAAAATAATTTTTGAAGTAATGGGATTATAAATTATAATCTTAATCAGGTATATAATGCCATAAACCTATTTCCCAGAACTCCTGTAGTATTGAGAGGTATGGATTTTACAAATTAAATTTACATCATAATAATAAAAATAATAAATGAAGTAAAACTATATTAAAATAAAAAATATAAAAAAGTTATAGTTGAGAACATAATTTTTAAATCATATTTATAATATAAAAAATAAAATAAATAAAAAAATAAAATTAAAAAAATTATAAAATTTAAAAAATTAAAATAACCCAAAAGAATAATAAAATTAATCTAATCCTAAGATATAAAAGAAAAAAAAATTAAATATTTTAAAGGAATAAATAAAAAAATATTAAAAAGTAGAAATTCCTTACCGCCATACTCCCTCTCCCTACTCTCCAAGCACTAAAAGTGCAGAGGAAGTTCTTTAAGTATGGACTTACTATATTATAATAAGTTTAAAATATTATATGTTTTACTATAATCTAAATCTTATAACATAAGAGAAAAAAATAAAAGTATTTGAAAATATAATAAAAAATAAAAAAATAGAAATTCTCTACTAATATCCTCCCCTCTACACCCCTAAGCACTGAAGTGCAGAGAAAATCCTTTAAGCACTGGGATTACCACACCTATAACAAGTTTAAAATACCATTACCTGACCATAATAAAGAAAAAAATTTAACTTTAAATCTCCTATTTTAGCCCCTGTAAATTTCATAATAGATCCATTTAAAAAATGACTCTTTCCTCCCTTAAGGATTTACTAAATTTAGGGTCTTCTTTATATTCCCATCTAAATAATTTCTAAATACTCTCCTTTTATATTAAATCTAAATCTAAATACCTTCCTCATTAAGGGGACAGAAGGAAAATGCTTATTTACAACAAATACTAAATTATAGGCGTGTAATCACGA
>JAHEQB010000095.1 GCA_019561555.1 Methanothermococcus sp. SCGC AD-155-C09 | reverse complement strand
TTGTATTAAAATGTATAATATTAACTTTAAATCTAGGATCTATAATAAAAATAATCAAGATTTCCTTTTATTATCTTAAATTTTTATTATTAATAAGTGATAGAAATTAGGGCTATAAAAAATATATAATAAACATTAATATATTATTAAAGTTTTTTAATATTATTAATTAAAATATAATTACAAAAATACACCATTAATAAGGGTTATTCATATGGTCAAGGTAGAGGAGTATATGACAAGAAATGTGGATTATGTTGATCCAGAGAATAGTGTAAAGGAGGTAATTGAATTAATTAAAAAAACCTCCCATGATACATTTCCAGTGGTATCCAAGGGTAAGGTTGTGGGTATAGTTTCTGTTCATGATTTAATAGGTAGAGATGAAAATGAAAAAATAAAGAATTTAATGGTTAAAAGGGAGGATATGATAACTACAGGACCTGATGTAAATATAAGGGATGTGGGAAGAATAATGTTTAGAACAGGGTTTTCAAAATTACCTGTTATTGATAAGGATAACAGATTATTGGGCATAATAACAAATACTGATGTTATTAGATCCCAGATTGAAAAAACCACCCCTGAAAAATTAAATAAAATAATGGATACCTATAGAAAATTAGGATATGAGATTAACCTATATAGGGATAGTATTCCTGTTTATAAAATTAGGCCCACTCAATCAAAGATTTATGAGGATGAATTACAGGGAAGGATCTATGAATTAAAAAGAGGATTGGCTGAACCTATAATAGTTATTAAAAAGAGTGGTAAATCCAAAAAAAATGACTACTATATACTTGTTGATGGACACCATAGGGCTGTAGCCTGTAATATATCCAATATACCTCTATTGGAGGCCTATGTTATTGAAATAAAAACTGATAATCNACTGGGTATTGAAAAAACTGCTGAAAGCCAATCTTTAAAAACATTGGATGATGTTAAAATAGTTGATGAGGATAAAAACAATTCCCGCGAAATATACGAACTTAGTTCTAAAAGAACCAATATTCATTAAAATAATTATTAAAAATTTAAAAAAATTAAAAANAATAAAAAGATAAAAAAATAAGGAATAATTACATATGAGGTATTGTAAAAATAAATAGAATACCCTAAATAAAAAATAAAAATAAAATAATTAAGACAATATGAAAAATCTAAGATTTTGAAGTATCTAAAAGAATAAATACATGATATCCAGCAAAATCCCCTTTATTATATTATTCTTTTATTACCTATTTGTTTGATAATAAGTTTAGAAATTTATGTCCTTGACTATAAATCCAATAAATGTGAGATTATGGACATTGTTCCAAAAACCCATCCAAGATATAAATCACTAATAAACAGGGAAAAGATAACAAAGGCACTTGATGAGGGAATACTTGCAAAGGCTGGACTTATTGCCCATGGCAGGGGAGAGGCCTTTGATTATCTAATTGGAGAGGAAACCACCAGCATGGCTATGAAATCCATAAAAACTGCTTCTGCAATGTTAGTATTGGCTAAAAATCCAGTTATTTCCATCAATGGCAACACTGTAGCCTTAGTAGGGGAGGAGATTGTTAAACTATCTGAGGAATTAAATGGTAAGATAGAGGTAAATTTATTTTACAGAACTGAGGATAGGTTAAAAAATATAAAAAAATTTTTTGAAAGTAATGAATCCACTAAAAAAAAGATTAAAGAGGGCAAAATAAAACTTTTGGGTATAGAGGATGCCCATAGGAAAATACCCAACTTAGATAGTTTAAGGGGCAAAGTTTCTGAAGATGGAATTTATTCGGCAGATGTGGTATTGGTACCTTTGGAAGATGGAGATAGGACTGAAGCACTTATTAATATGGGTAAAAAGGTAATCTCCATAGATTTAAATCCCCTTTCAAGAACTGCACAAAAATCAACAGTTACCATTGTGGATGAATTAACAAGATGTATTCCATTAATTACTAAATTTGTTAGAGAATATAAAAATTTAAATAAAAAAGAACTTCATAAAATAGTAGAGGAATATGATAACAATCAAAATTTAAAGGATATATTACATCATATATCCAATAGATTAAAAAATATTTCATTGGATAGTAAATAGCTTTAGTATAATAACTCAATATACAATAGAATAATTAAAATATAATTAATGATCTTATGGTTTAGTAAAAATAAAAAAAATTAAAAATTAAAAATTATTATAAATTAACAAAAAATAAAAATATAAAATCAAGATTTTAAAATATAAATATCCTTTGTGTTTTAAAGTTCATAGAAATAAGTTAATGTTATGTAATTGACCATAATACTTACCATAGTGCAGTAAACAGTAATTAAAAAATATATTAAAAATACACTGTGAATCATTATGATATTAGATGGATTTGGGCTATCAGGGGCCTTTGAACTTTTGGGAATATTTTTGGTTATAGTATTGCTCTTTGGATTTGTTGTAATATTACTTGCCTTAATATTGGGCTATTTTTTAGTTAAAAGGAATAAACTTCTATTTCCTGAATTATTTTTATATATTATGGATAATTTTCACTCTATGCTTTTGAGAATATATCTATTAATAGGTACTGAGGATACCTTTTATAAAATGGGAATAGACTTTTACAACAGATATTATCATAATAGATTTGACAATAGTAAGAGAAAAGTACTTATACTTCCTCACTGTCTAAGGGATTTAAGATGCCCTGCCAAATTGGGAGTAAATGGTATTCAATGTGTATTTTGTGGCAAATGTCCTTTGGGGGATATTATTAAAGTTGCTAAGGATAATAGTTATGATGTATATATTGTCCCAGGTTCTACCTTTATAAAAAGAATACTAAAGGAAAAAAGGCCTGATGGAGTTTTTGGAGTATCCTGTTATAGGGATTTATTCCATGGTATGAATTATTTATCAAGAAAGAATATAGCAGTCCAAGGACAGTCACTTTTAAAGGATGGTTGTATATGTACATCCTTAGATTTGGAGGATTTATTATCTAAATTAAAAAAATAATTAAATAAAAAAATAATATCCAAAATTAGAAATAACCTCTTATATTATTATTACTCTAAATATAAAAAATAAAATATTAAATAACATAAAAATAAAAATAATTTAGAAAAATTAAAAAATAAGGTAATATTAATGTATATTTTTTAAAAAAAATTAATATAAAAAATAAAAAATAAATAAAAATAAAAGAGATTTTAAAAATAAAACATCTAAGATGGAAAACCATATAAAAAGATAGAAACCTATAAAAAAGATATAGAAGTTCCTAAAGACTTCGCTTATAGACACCCTAAGGGAAATGGATGCTAAAAAGTAGAAACCTAATAGGAGTTATAGCCTATAAACCATTATAAAAAAAGGTGATATAAATGTTATCAAAGATTAAAAATACATTAAAGGGTATAACAAAACAGAAATTGGAAAAGGAAAATGGTACAAAGTATATAATGTTTGGAGGAAAGGGAGGTGTAGGAAAAACCACCATGAGTGCTGCAACTGGCCTATATTGTGCAGAACAGGGGTTAAAAACTGTTATAGTATCAACAGACCCTGCACATTCATTAAGGGATAGTTTTGAACAGGAATTTGGCCATGAGCCAACTAAGGTAAATGGAGTAGATAATCTCTATGTTGTGGAAATAGACCCTCAAAGGGCCATGGAGGAATATAGAGAAAAATTAAAGGGCCAAATAGATGAAAATCCCATGCTTGGGGATATGTTAGAGGAGCAATTGGAAATGGCTTCTTTATCTCCTGGAACAGATGAAAGTGCCGCCTTTGATGTATTTTTAAAGTATATGGATACCAATGAATTTGATGTAGTTATATTTGATACTGCTCCAACAGGGCATACCTTAAGATTCTTAGGATTGCCAGAGTTAATGGATAAGTACATGACAAAGATGATAAAGTTTAAAAAACAGATGAGCGGAATGATGAAGATGATGAAAAAATTAATGCCCTTTGGAGGAAAGGATGATGAGATAGACTATGATAAGGTATTGGAAGAAATGGAGGCAATGAAGGAAAAGATTACTAAGGCGAGAAAAATACTGGGAGATCCCAATAGAACCTCATTTAGGTTGGTTGTAATCCCTGAGGAAATGAGTATTTTGGAGAGTGAAAGGGCAATGAAGGCCCTTGAAAAATACAACATACCAATAGATGCTGTAATTGTAAATCAAGTTATTCCTGAGGATGTTGAATGTGATTTCTGTAGATCCAGGAGGAATTTACAAAAGAGTAGATTGGAATTAATAAAGGAAAAATTTGGGGACAAGGTTATTGCCCAGGTAACTTTACTAAAAACCGAGGCTAAGGGTATTGATACATTAAAAAAGATATCTGAAATGTTATATGGGAAAGTAGAAAAAAATAATAATTAATTAAAATATGATTAAATACATAATATTTGACTTTAATCTATAAAATAAAAATAATATAATAAAAAGATAAAAATATTATATAGGGAAATACTTTAAATCCCCATCTTAGCCTATGAAGTTAATAATTTAATCCTTTAAAGGGTTCTGCCTGCTCTCTTAATGCTCAGAGTATTGGGGATTATGACGATATATTTACTTTTTATTTATCTACTCTTTTTAAGGTATTATATTATTTTTTTATAATTTTAGATTTTTATTTTTATTGTTTGTTTCTTTAATACTTAAAATCTTAGATTATATTTCATTTTAATTATAGTAAAGCATAACATTTTAAACTTATATTAATATAGTAATTCTAATGCTTGGAGAAGATAATGTAGTAATCCCGATACTTGAAGAATTTCCTTTGCACTTCCAATGCTTAAGAGTATGGAAGAAAGGAGGATAGTAGTATGAAATTTCTACCTTTTAAGTATTTATTTTTCTTTATCTTTTAATTATTTACTTCCTCTTATACCTTTAAGTATTTTTTTCTCTTATATTTTAAGATTTAGATTATTTTAATTTTATTATTTTATTTTTTTAATTTTTAATTTTTTTTAATTATTTTTATTTATTTTTATTTTTTTTAATAATTATTTTTTATAGAGATTCTTTTGAAATTAAGGTTTTTTATTTTAGCATAGATAGTTTTGTTCGTGAATATAATTCTTAATTTCCAAGTGCTCTATCTATAATAACCTCAACTATTCTATCATCATCTCCCATAGGTTCCCTATATATAATTTCTATGCCCTCAGGAATCTCAAGAACCTCATCCTCATGATGATGGTGATGATGATGGTGATGATGATGGTGATGATGGTGATCATGTCCATGATTATGATCATGATCTTCCTCTCCATTACATATGCCTAAGATTTTTGGAATATCTCTTTTTGTATGATTCCCATGGGCCAAGAACACAGGCACCACAATAATCCTCTTGGCCCCATTTTCAATGGCACTTTTAACGGCTTGAGTTATTGTTGGCTCATTGAATTCCATCATACCAACTTCTACGATAGGATATATATTTTTTTTCTTTATTTTTTCTGCTATTTTGGAAACAACATCCTTTGAATAGGGTAATCTACTACCATGACCTATTAGAATTAGGGCTTCCATATTATACCTCTTTTTTTCATACTTTTTCTAATATTATTCATACTGATAATTTATAACTCACATATATATATCTTTCGAATATTTTTAGGAATAATTAATTAAAATAAAAAAATTTTTTAGATTATTAAGGGTATGGTATTATAAATCTATTATTTAAATCTTCTATTTATTAATGGGAATGAGTTCTATATTAATGTTTTTTAGAACTATAATTATAATTAATATAATATAAATAAAAAAGATATGTCCAGATAAAGAAATAAAATAAAAATAATAAAAAGAATAATAATATAAAAATAAAATTATCCCCTTAATATCCAATATAAAAGCACTAGAAACCCATTAAGGATATATACCTATTTATAAAAAATAAATTATAAACAAATTATCCTACAGTACTTAGGAATATTGGGAGATATATACATAACAATGGAGAATTTATATTTTTTTTATTATTTTATTATTTCCTTAAAGATTCTCCCCTTTTAGTGATTTATTTTTATTTTTTATATATTCCTTTAATTTTTTATTTTGATATAAATCATTATTTTTTTAATTTTTTATAAGACATTGTATTTTTTTATTATATTTATTAACAACATTATGTCTTATCTGGACATGTCCAATAAAAAAACCGAAAAATTTATATATTAAATAGTTGTTTATAGTAGTGCATATACTTTGCATAATCGTTGTTATAGAATAATAAAAAATTACAATATAAAAAATTATATAAAATCAATAATGAACAAATAAATATATATTATAGTTAATAATATACTAATATTAATGCCACAGAGGTGATATTTTGGATATTAAAGAACTTGGTAAAAAATTGGAGGAGTTATTGGAGTTAGAATATCCTGCAGTTGGGGTAAAACTTGCTAAATCTGAAGATGAAGTACCAAAGGAATACGAAGAACTTGAGGAACCTATTAGACATTGTGAAATGATCCAAATTGCAAGAAAAGAGGGAAAAAAATTTTACGCTCCATTGGATAAGCACTCCTGTAAGGGAGGGGCCTATGCAATAGGAATACTCCAAAACCCTCCAGAACCATTAGCAACAGGTAAATTATATTATAAATTAGGTAATTTTGAAACTGAAGAGGGGGCTGTAAAGACAGTAGAGGCCATACCAAAGGTAAAAGAAAAAATATATGCTAGTGTGTATGCTCCATTAAGCGATACTGATTTTGATCCAGATTCAATAATGGTAATATCTTCGCCAAAAAAAGGCTTAAGGTTAGTACAGGCCTTACTCTATAAAGAAGGGGGAAGATTCCAGGCTGATTTTGCAGGTATTCAATCCCTATGTGCTGATGCAGTGGCTGCTGTAAAGGTAAGAGGGGTTGCAAATGCCACATTGGGATGTAATGGTTCCAGAAAGTATGCCCACATAGATGATGGAGAAATGGTATTTGCATTCCCATCATCTGATTTGGAAAATATTGTTAAGGCATTGGAACACTTTAAGGAAATTTGGGGATAATAATTAATTTAGATAAATTTAAAAATTATATTATAATAGATAAAATATATGATAATAAATAAAAGAAAAATTATAAAAAATTAATTATAAAGGATATATAATTATAAATATATCCATATGATATTAAAACATTTATTCAAAAAGGAGGTAATATTTATGGTAAAAATAGAGGTATTTACATCACCAATGTGCCCACACTGTCCTGCTGCAAAGAGAGTTGTAGAGGAGGTAGTTTCAGAGATGGGCGGAGGTATAGAGGTAGAGCATGTAAATGTTATGGAGGAGCCTGAAAGGGCCGCAAAATATGGAATAATGGCAGTACCTACAGTGGTAATTAATGGAGAAGTTAAATTTGTAGGGGCCCCTACAAAAGAGGCATTAAGGGATGAATTATCCAAATATCTATAAAATATCTACAAATAAACCTTTAATTTTTTTAATAGTTCTTTATTTTTAATTTATATTAATTTATTCCATGATTTTATATTATTTTTAAAACTTTTAAAATGTTTTAATTAATAAAATTTTATTTTTAATAAAAAAAATAAAATAATTATTTTAGGGAAATTATGAAGATGTATATACTTTGTAAAAATGAGAACAATTTTAATGGAGACTCCAATAATGATTTAATAATAAACTGCGGCATATGCAAAGGGATAGATACTACAACACCTATAAAAATTATGATGAATGAGTATTATGATGAAATAGAGGAAATAATTTATCCTGAATGTGATATTCTAAAAAAAGTGCTAAATGGGTATAATATATTAAAAAAATAGGGGAGTAATATGATAAGGGAAATATCAGTTAAAGGTTTAAGAAGTCCAGAATTACTTGTAGCATCAGTGCTAAATAAAATGAAGGATGGATTATTGGTTATTGATACAGATGGAGAACATCAGATAAAACCTATAAAGGATATTGCAAGTAAAATGAATTATAAGGTAGAAGTGGAAAATAACACTGTTAAAATACACGTAGGAAAAATTGAGGCCTCAAAATCAATAAATGTTGTTGGAGCAACCTGTCCAGGACCTATAATTATGGTATCTGACATACTGGAAAAAATGGAAGTTGGAGAGTTGTTGGAAATAATTGCAAGTAAAAACGCCCTCACTGACTTAACAGAGGGATTAAAGGGCATTGGTCATGAAATACTATCTGTCGAAGAACTAGAGGATGGAAATTACAAAATATTAGTCAAAAAGGGAGAAAAAAAGGAGGAAGGTCCTGCATCAGTAAATATTGATGAAGTATTCATCATCAATACCACAGGAACTGGAAATGCAGAGAGGGCATATTCTACCTTTATGATGGCAGATATAGCCCAAAAGATGAAATTAAAACCAACAATATTTTTAATGTTAGATGGTGCAAGTTTAGCCCAAAAGGGCGAATGTGATAAAGTAAAACACCCTGTATTCCCAAAGTTAAGTGAGTTAGTAAAAGGGGTGCTTAATAGTGGGGTAAAGATATATGTATGTGAATTAAGTGCAGAATTTAGGGGAATTAATCAGAAGAATTTAGAAGAGGGCTTTGAAATTGCAGGGGCCCCTACATTTTTCAATTACCTGTCAAAACCCAATGTTAGACCAGTATGGTTATGAATAATATAAAAAAAGGTGATTCAATTGAACACTATAATATCCCTAATATCCTTAGCAGTGCTATTTGGGAGTATGCTCTCGGGATTTGCCATCTTTAGGTTAACTGGGATGAGGCTCATGCCTCACTTTATAGTTCTAATACTGGCATTTGTATTTACACTAATCTCTATGGTAATATCCAACAGTATAGTATTTTATATCTCTATTGTATTACAGATACTTGCTCCAATTACAATATGTGGGACCATCTGTAATATATTAAAAACCCAATTTCAGAACTCTGGGATTTACTCTGCCCATCTTGGGTTTATGGGAATGTTGTTAATCTTAGCAATTGGTAATTTTTTAATTAATTAAATATATTTTTTTAAATATTATTTATCTTTTATTTAATTATTTATTATTTTAATTTTTTTTCTTTATTACTATCCTTTTCATTATCCATTTTATCAAGGGCCTCAAATAACTCCTCCCATGTTTCCAAACTTAATTTAGCATCCTCTTCACTCATTACCTCTAAGGCATATCCTGTATGTATTAAAACATAATCTCCAATACTTACATTTTCAAGAAGTGCTAATTTTGCCTTTTGTTTTACTCCCTTATACTCTGCTATGGCGTATTTTTCTCCATTTTCTTCATATATCTCTATTACTTTACAGGGTATTGCCAAACACATATATGATCACACCTTAAAATATTATTCTTTATTTTTTGATAATTTTATATTTTTTTTAATTATTTTATTTTTACTATTTTATATATCAGGAATATGATTTAATAACTCCCATATATCTGTGGATCCCCATAATGCAAAGGGCATAATAAATATACCATGTTTTATTAATCTACTAAGAAAAACAGCGGTAATGTATTTTTCAAAGGGCATCTCAAAGGCACCACATACCCAACACATTACCTCAAAGGGTAAAGGAGTAAAACTTACAATAATAAATCCCATTATACCATGTTTTTTAAAGAACCTTTCACCTTTTCTAAAATCCTCCTCTTTAAATAGTTTTAATGCAAGTTTTTCCCCATATGTTGTAGAAAGATAATAGGTAACAATGGATCCTAATATGGAACCACCAGATCCTGCAAGAAGTACATGCACCCAATCAAGCCCCATGGATATGCCCACAATCATAAATATTTCTGCTGGAAATGGCAGGAATATTGGTTCTACGAAACCAATAATAAAAATGCCAAGTAGTCCATATTTTTCAACTAACTCTAAGAATATAGTTTTAAGTAATTCCAAATCCATTGTATGCCCTATTATTTTAATGGTTATTATTTGTAAGGTATATTTTATTAAATAAGTGGAAATATATGGTTAATCCTAAATTAATAAGTATAATTATTTAATTTTATTTTATTATTTTTATATTAATTTTTATTTATTTTCATAATGTTTTATTATTTTTTATTTAGTTTTATATTTAATTTTTTAATATTTAATATATAGTTAAGAACATAATTTTTTAAACTATACTCCAAATATAAAAAAAATTAGAAATAATAAAAAAATAATTAAAAAAAAAACAAAAATAATAAAAAAATATAAAATTAAATAACCTAAATTCTAAGATAATTGAACATTTAGAGAAATAAAAGAAAATTAAATACTTAAAAAGTAGAAATCTTATAACTTACCCTCCTTCTCCCTACACTACTAAGCACTGGATGTAGAGGAAACCTTTTAAGTATATGATCCTATATCTCTGATAAGTTTAAATTATTATGTGCTTGACTATAAATACTTTAAGACTACTGCTCTATTTTCCTCTTGTCCCTGGGCATACATATAATTTCCCTTAATTCCATATTAAAGAAATTATTCAAATTTGCAGGCTTTATTACAACTGAGGTATCTGCTCCCCTACTTCTACCCCCAATTGCAATAACTTCATTCTTTGTTTTGATTAGGCCAGCATCTGCCGCCATTAATACAATCTCATAACAAACCTTTAACCCATGTCCAAATGTTCTAAGGGTATGGGCAATTATTTCCACAGGATAGGCTCCTCCAAATTTATTGGATATGGCCCTTTCAACTCCACTTAAGGCATGGGGGCCCATAAATACCTTGGCACCTTTATTCCTTAGTAATTCCATGGTTTCCTGACCCATTGTTATTATATCCTCTCCATGAAATCCCTGATGATAGGATACCACTATAACATTTAAATTAAGGTTCTCTTTTTGGATTAACTTCAAAAGTTTTTTTGCAGTATCCCCATAGGATGAGGCCACTACAATATCCCTTATATTTAACTCTTGGGCTCGTTCAACAGATAACTTTAATGTTTCTTCAGTATTTTGAACCCCTGCCCTTTCAAAATATACAATGGATCTTTTTATTGACATGTTGCACCTCTTTTTTATGTGGTAATTATAATATTATAAAAAATTTAAAAAATTTTAAATAATAAAATAATAATTACTTTAAGTCCCTGATGGGAATTAGATTATAAATATAGTAATTCCATACTTAAGAGTTTTACCTGCACTTCCAGTGTTTAGGAGCGTAGGAAGAGGGAGGATAGAAGTATGGAATTTATACTCTTTAAGTATTACCTCTGCTTTATTTCTACTTTTTAAGTATTTATTTTTCTTTATCTCTTAAGTATTTGTTTTTTCTCTTATATTTTTAAATATTTTTATTTTTCCTTATATTTTAAGATTTAAATAAGTTTTATTATTTTATTATTTTATTTTTTTTAATTTTTAATTTTTTATTGTTTTTTATTTTTATTTTATTTTTTTGTAGGATTAGTATAAATGGCTTTTTTAGGGCTATAAAAATATATATTGTATATATCAAAAGGATTAAGATCCAATTATATATTCATCAAGGCCCTTTCTTTCCTTATTTTTTTTATTATTCTTCCTATTGTTAGTATCTTTATTATTCCCCTTAGGATCCATAGGCCTTGATTTTGACAATAATTCTTTAATTAATTTACTATTTTCTTCTCTTAATTCTTTAATTTCTTTATCTTTTTTAAATAGTTTTTCTTTAAGATGGTTTATTTTATTTATTAGATTTTCTAATTCATAAGAGTCTTTAATAGATTCCTCCCTTTCATTTAGAGTTTTATTCAGTGCCTCTATTTTTTCCTTTAAATTTTCAATTCTTTTTGAATATTTGTCTGCGATATAACTAACCAATATATAACTTCTAAAATCATAGATTACATCCATATAGGAAGCATAGGCATCATAAGGTGTTTCAAAATGACTAAAGTAGGAATGAACATCCATATCATTGAATCCCTTTGTGCATTGATAATAGAAGTTATCACTTGTTTGAAGATTTTTATATATTTTATACTCCATTATGTTATCCACATCATGGGAATTTATGTTATTATCTCCATTATCAGACCCTTCCAATGTTTCATATTTGGTTTTAACATATCTTCCAAGGAACTCCCTAATTTTTTTTAATTTTTCAAAAGAAATTTTTTGCATTTTATTTCCTAACCAGGCACTTACGTCCCGTTCAGAATCAGCCCAGGATACTGTTGAAAATTCAAAAACATTGAATTCTCCCTTTGGAATGCATTTTTCTATTATCTCAGAGGGAAACCCATACTCAAGATTGGGATATTTTTCTATCTCTTTTGGAAGATACCTTAAAAACTCAAAAATCCCTGTTTCCTTCCATTGATGCTCTCCAAAGGTTTCATAATCTATGTATAGGTTTATACAATCTCCATGGGAACTGGCTAACCATGATGCATACTTATCTGCAGTTAAGGGATATTCCTCCCATTGGGAGGATGAGAATCTAAATCCAATATCATCACTTAATCTGTAATTTCTAAGAAGTACATTTATGCCACAGGGAGCCCTATATACATAGTTTGGAGACCTCCATTCCAATATCCTATCTGCCCCCTCTGTAAAAATTCCATTAAACCCCATCTCATTAACAGTTTGGGCTATTTTATTATTATATATTAATTCAGTATTTCTAAAAATCTTAGGTTCATAATTAAATAATTCTTTGAGTAATTTTCTATGTTTTTCTACATCCTCCTTAAAATCCCCATGATCCTCAAAAAGACTTGATAGGGAGTGATGATAGGTTTCTCCAATAAGTTCCACATTGCCAGTATTTACTAAATCCTTAAATAAATCCAATACTTCCTCATTGAATTCCATGGCCTGCTCTAAGAATACCCCAGTTATACTGTAGGCTACCTTTATGTTGTACTCATCTATCAACTCCAATATGAGATTGTTGGTAGGTATATAGCACTTATTTGCCACCCTATTAAATATCTCCCTGTTTAAATTTATATCAACATACCTATCCCATAGATTTTCTTTCTTAGTATTATCTACTTCTTTTTTAAGCCTATGAGGTTGATGAACTTCAAAATTAAAAGAGATTAGCATATTATCACATATAATTTTATTAATTTTCTTTTCTTTATTATTTTTCCTTAAATGCTAATTCTATTTATGATTAATAATTATTATTTTTTAACTATTTATATATATTATTTTACTCATACTTTTAGGAATAGGTAAAAAAAAAATAAAAATAAATTAAAAAATAAAATAAATAGAAATAAAATATAATATTAATATAAAATTTATTATTTTAAAAAAAAATTATTATATTAGGAATATAAAACTAAATAAGGAGAATAAACAAATAAATAGAAAGAAAGATATTTATAAAATAATAAAACGTTTATGAAGAAGGGATAGAAAGATAGAAACCTATAAAATGACATGGGAGATCTTAAAAGACTTGCTTCATGAGAAAGTTTTTATTCATTTTAATTTCTAATTTATTTTTAATAATAAATAATAAAATACCCTTAGGGTATCAATAGATCATAATCCTTGGAATGTAGAGCCATTATCATAAAGGCATGGGACCAACCTAAGGGAATTGCAGATAAAGGAGCCCCTATGGATCTATGAACTTGCTCAGGAAACAATCCATTATACTTATGTCTTAATGCCCAATTAAAGAGTTGTTGGTATTTTTCATAACAATGGAATATAATCTCCTTTTTTGGTACTTTACCTTTTTTTAATGACTCTAAAATATACTCAATGTTATCCTCTCTTTTATTGGCCACATTATTTTTATTATTCCCATTGATTCTATAGTATTTGCAGGTATTGTAATACTTACAGGTATTATTGTATTTATATGTTGAATCCATATAACAAATACCATATTTATCACATATAAGTTGTTGATCAACATCTCCCTTCTTGGATAATTGGTCTATTAATCTTATATAATACATACATAACCATAGGGTAGTTATTATCCAGGGATTCCCTCCAAAGTAAATATCCTCAGGATATCTGCCAATACCTCCTGCATCATAGTTAAAGGCCCTTTCAATCTGCAAGGCCGTAGATATCATTCTTGGATCCTCTACAGGAATAAGATTGTATGGAAAACTTAATCCCAATATACTTGTATCTATGGTTTTATCCAATGGATTTATTGATTTTGCAAATCTGTTCTCTTCTTTTAAATAAAATTTATTAATAATATCCTTTAAATTCTCCATACTTGAAGACCATACTGAATAATCCCCTTTAATTCCCCCCTCTTCCATGGCAATGTTTTCCCTTTCTAGGATCTCCATTATACTCCAGGCAGATTTTAGGCCCCCGTATGTTGCTCCAAGGGTATAGGCAAATACCCCATATTTTTCCTCCCACAGGTCATAACAGGGAGATAGGTTTTCAACAGTATTGGCTAAGTAGTTACCCCCTCTTTTAATCATATCCCAGTATCTTTTCAAAAATGATATATCTCCAGTAATTCTATAATGAACCAGTGCCGCCCAAAGTGTAGTGCCCACTTGATCATTCTGCATTGCAGTTAGTCGTGGTCTTCCATCAATATAATAGTTTTGGATCCAAGAGCCATCCTTATTCTGGGTTTTTTTGCACCAATTAAAATATTTTTCACATACATAGGGTATTCCACATAGATCTAAAGCAACTGACATATAACTACCATCCCTATTCCAAACATACCTGTAGTCAGGATATAATGATGGAGAGGCAATTATTCCCCCCTCAGGATTACATAGCATCATTATGGTTAGTGATGATCTTTTACATAACTCCATAAACTCTAATTTTCCGCAATTTGGAGTGCCTCCCTCTCCTGAGGAGATGTTATGAATACTTTGTACAATATCTTTCCAATATTTTAGAGATATATTGTATAAGTCTTCATCATTTTTAATGGCAATATCCAAAGTATTTAATGCTTCAAGGAATCCATGGTCGTACTGTCCCCTATGCTCCTTCATAACGATGTATATTGGAATTGTTATTTTATGGGCCAAATTTAGTGGATTTATTTCAATGTCCCAACATAATGCACTATCTGTAATAATCCCCTTGGCTTTATCAAATTCCTTTAATATTCCATTTTCAATATCCTTATAGGCACTGCTATCTGAGGATTTTATTCCACATTGATAGGAGGATACCTTTTTACTACTTCCAATGGAGCACACATACTTATCATCATACTTTACTATACAATTTTTGTCCCTTATGAATTTTACAGTATTTTCTGTTGGATATTCCCCCATTCTTAGGTTTTCATAAAAGAATAGTTTTATATGTTTTTTTTCTTCGGATTTATTAATTATGGATAACTTTTTAATTAAGATGTTATGGGATACAGAGATATAATCTATTGAGGTTATTAAAAATATGTCATTTTCATAGGTGGTCTTTAATATATTTGTATCCCTAAGGTATTCCTGGGTTATATTCCAGGAGTGGTCCCAGTGCCATTTTAATTCATTGTCATAGTATATTGCAAATGCAGAATCAAATATATGTTTTTCAAAGCCCAACTGTGGGTAAAACATATATTCTATGGATCCCACATCATCCAATTTTGCAAGAGACTTTCCATTTCCTATGATTCCTACCATAAATACCACATTTTATTTTATACTTCTTTAATTTTAAAAAAATTAAAAAATAATTAAAAAATTAAAATAATTAAATAATAATTATAAAAAATAAATTATAATTAGTCAATTAATCCCATACCCTAAATTTATCTTCTAAAAACTTTAAAACATAAAAGATATAGGTTTTATTACCTTTTAAAAGTTAAAATCTTTTAATCCTTTTATATTCAAAGGGAGATATAATCCTATATCTAACTATGATATGAAGGTAATGCCCTTTTGTTAGGTTAGATGGCCTCCCTTCTACAAACTCTAAATTAAACCTTTATAATTTCTTTCCATCCATATAAATAGCCTTGTCTTATAGTGCCTGCTAACTCTGCTACCCTTTAACACATATTCCTCGTATAGGATGCCTATTAAGTAAAAGCCTTTTAAGGGCTCTTATTATTTTTTATTGGATTTTTATTTTTATTACAAATATTCTTTAATTTTATTTTTATATTAATTTTTATATTTTGTTATTTTTTATAGAATGCCATTAAATTAAGAATTAAATAATAATAAAAATACAAAATTAATAACAAAATAATTAAATTTTAATGGATAATTTTAAGAATAAATTAAGAATAAATAGTAATTAATTAAATTATTTAGTTTTTTATTTATTTTTTAGTTTTATTATCCATTTTCTATTGTCCCTTAATACTTCAATGTTATCCTCTCTGGCAAGCCAGCCTATTGCCATAACAACAACAGAATCGTTAAATCCTTCCTTTCTAAGGATTTCCTTTATTTTTGTAATGTTCTTTTCGCCATTTTCTTTTAATATTCCATATATTCTACCTGCAGCCTGGCCAATTATGGGCCACATGTTCTCCATATACTCCACCCCAATATTTTTTTATTATTTTTGTATATCATGGAACAAATATTCTTTTAACTTTATTTCATTTTTATTTTCGTTTTGTATTTATAATTATTTATATATTTAATTTATCCTGTTTTATTAATGCTTCCCTTACACTTCTTTTAACTACCTTTGCAATCATCTCCCCTAACTTAGTATGGCCTCCAGTATAGTGGGCCCCTCTGCCATATCCTTTAACAACAATTATATTATCAGTGCCAGTGCCTGTGGCCTGTAATTCTGGATGTTTTGTACTTCTTATGTCTAATTCTTGAAATACATTGGTTTTTGCTTCAGTTATTGTGATTATGCTCTTTACCATTGCCCCATCTGTTAAATTGGCATTTGTTATAAGTATTATATTAACAGTGCCTGTTTTTTCCTTCTCAATAACTTTTCCATTAACTACCCTATAGGTTTTAAAGTCCTTTTCTATATAATCTGCTTCTTCATCCCCCAATCTTACAGCATTGTATTTTGCCCCTGCAGTTGTAAATGCTACCACATAGTATTCATCAAAGTCCTCTCTGGCAATGGCAAGATTGTCCATATTCGCCCCAGTGGATAATAGTGCAATATCCTCCCCACTAACTCCTATTTTACTTAAAACCCCTTTTCTATAATCCTTGTAATTATGAACTTTATCCCAAAAGGGAACAGGTATTGAATTATTGCCAACATATTTTACAATTTTAAATCCTTCCCAGGAGGATAGTACCCTTCTATCCCTATTGAATTTTATTAATAAGGTCTTTGTTTCCTCTGATTCGCCATCAACTTCAACAGTATGCCTTATTTTTAGGGCTCGCCAATCCTCTAAGTTATATATCTCTTCCTCCATAGAGTATCACAAATTTTATTTATTCTTTAATAATAATTATTTAAAATATTTATTTAAACATTTATTTAAATATTTTTAATTCCCCCATATATTTTTAATTAATTATTAAAGAATAAAAGTAATAATACGCCAAAAAGTATTCTATAAATTCCAAAGGGAACAAAATTATGTCTTTTAACATACTTTAAAAATAATCTAATTGTAAGTAATGCCACAAGAAATGCAACAATAAATCCCAAAATTAATAAAAATATTTCATCCCCATTTAACCCTCCAAAATTTTTATATAAACTAAAAAGGGTAGCAATAAATAATACAGGTATTGCACATAGGAATGAAAACTCTGTTGAAGTTTTTCTATCTAAGTTGCATAAAAGTCCCCCTATAATGGTGGCACCTGAACGGGAGGTACCAGGGATTAAAGAGAACACCTGGGCAATACCTATTAAAAGGGATTGCCTATAGGATATATCCTCCAACCTCCCAACAGTACCTTCATTTTCATTGTGGAACCATTCAACAATTAAAAATACAATACCCCCAAGGATAAAGGTTATGGCCACTGTGATAACAGAAAATAACCCTAATATTTCTTTATAAAAAATTATCCCCACAATGCCAACAGGTATAAAGGATATAATTATTTTTTTCCAAAGATCCAAACCCCTTTTAAGTTTATCTGAGTACTCATAGCATACTGCAAGTATTGATGCCAACTGTATGGTTATTTCAAAATTTATATGGGTATTGCTCTGGGCAATATCCAATAGATGGGATGCCACTATTAAATGGCCTGTTGAGGAGATTGGTAAAAACTCTGTAATTCCCTCAATAGTACTTAAGATTATTATATTTATTATATCCATAATATATCTCCTTTATTGATAAAAATTATAAAATAATTAAAAAAAATAATAAAATAATAAATTCAATAAGAAATTAAATAAAATAAAATATATAAAATATCTTATAGTCAAACACAACATTTTAAACTTATTATGGATATAATAATCCCATACTTAAAGAGTTTTCCCTGCACTTCCGTGCTTAGAGATGTAGAAGGAAGGAGGCAGTGGTGGAATTTTTGCTTTTTTACTTTTCTTTATATCTTTAAGTATTTTCATTGTATATCTTAAGATTTAGATTATTATATTGAGTATTTTAAAATCCTTAGATTATTATTTTTTTATGTTAATTTTATTTTTATTTTTTATTTTAAGACCTTTTATTATTTATTATATTTTTTTAATTTTTAATTTTTTTTAAATTATTTTATTTTTTATTTATAAATATGGTTTAAATTATGTCTTCGACTATAAAATAATAATATATAATTACTACTCTATCTCCATCTCAAATCCTACAACAGGATGTTCCAATTGGAAGTTTAATATTACCTCAGGATGTATCTCTCCAAAATATCCAATAATTTTATTATTTCTCAGGTTTATTATTTTTGCACATCTTCCAGGAATAAATGAGGGATGGTTGTAATTCTCCAATCTATAGTTAATATCTAACTCCCATAATATGCTCTCTCCATAACTTTTTACCTCGTTGAAGTTAGCACTTGGATGGGTTATAACAAAGGCCAACTTTGTAATGTTTTTACATACTGCTAAAGATTTTCCAGGGTTATCAATTATTACAGCATCCCCAACCTCAAATATACTTTGAGGTAATTCATTATGTTTATTTATATAGAGGGTTTCCAAGAGTAGTGGCAATATCCAGGACCTAACAACCCTGTGTTCTATGGATGCAGGCTTTAATACTTCAATATATTCCCTATCTCCTACTTCCATATTCATTTTTTTAAATAGCACCTCCTCATTTGATAGGGTTAAGTTAATAACCTCAAAGAACCCATGACCTATCATAATATTCCTTATATACTCCAATTTCTTTTCTAAGGGATGTTTTTCTCCAATTGTGGATACATTTGGAAAATTGCCAATAAATCTGTTATACCCATGATGTATTGCAACCTCCTCGGTAAAATCAACCTCATGAAGTATATCTACCCTGTAAGGAGGCACTTGGACTATTATGCTATTTTTTTCATAGTTATAATCTCCATCCATCCTTGCCCTTCTTAATGCTCCTATTATTTCCCCAGGATTTAAATTTAATCCTAATCTTTTATTTATATAATCCACTGAAACCTCATGGGTTTCTGGAGTTAGATTGGGATATACAACAGTATTTTGGATGGGATTATCCTTAATTGTACTGTCCCCTTTTCCATTATCCATTACATTGTTTTCTTTACTGTTTAATTTATTCAATTTAACAGAGTATATTTTCCCTCCTCTATCTGCCAGGGCACAAACTAATATATTCAAGGTATTTTCAATAGCCTGGATCTCCCATCCAGTAATATCTATTAATATGTTTTTTGTTTCATTTGTTATTTTGGTTAGATTTCCATTTATTATTGGAGGCATGGATAAAACATTCCCATTTTTATCCAATATAATGGGATACCTATCGTTGGGTATAAGATGGGCATATTTTATTCCCTTTTCATGTTTATTTAGGATTTCCTTTGGAGTTGCCTCTTTATCCCATCCTAAGGGTTCAAATTTTATTTCCTCTCCAGATACCTCTTTATAGTAAAAGGGAGGAGTTACCTTATCTAAATCATGAATACCAATGGCTACCTTTTTTCTATCCCTTCCAATTGTCCAGTGTAGTTTTTCCTGAAGGTTTATTATGCTCTCCAAAAGATAATCGTTCATAGGGATATTTTTAACTATGGCAAAGGCACAGTATGGCCTATTTTTAACCTCCTCAACAAAAAACTCAACATGGGAATCCTGTGCATGGTACTTTGGCATGCCCATATCTATGCCCATAAAACCTCTAAATCCCCTTGCAATACCTTCAACACTTAGATAATCAGGCCTATCAGGATTCACTGAAAATTGGATTATTTTTTCATTTTTATTATTACTTTTAACCTCTTCATATATATCCTCAACCTCAATACCCATCATTGGGAACTTTTCATTTATTGTATTATCTGAGATACTCATATTTAGTAGGCTTTCCAGATCTCTTTTGATAACATTTACTGTTGGCATTCCCTCTCACCTATGTTAATATATTTTAAAATTAATATATAATTATAGTTAAGAACATAATTCTCTAAACTCATAACCTAAAAATTTATTAATAACTCCCTGCAAATGATATGGATTTTGTTAATTTTTTGAAAGATTTAGATATTATTTCCTTTAATTTTTTTATATTCAATGGGGATTCCTCAGAAATGTATCTTTTAACACTTTTCCAATTTA
>JAHEQB010000093.1 GCA_019561555.1 Methanothermococcus sp. SCGC AD-155-C09 | reverse complement strand
TAATGATTGTAGAATCTATAAAACTTTTAGAATACGTTAGTTTATGGAGTTTTTTCAGAACCATATTAATTATTTTTTCCATATAAGGAGATAGTTTTTTCTCCCAGAAGTGTAGGACAGAATGATCAATTCTCAATCCGAGAATTTGATTTACCCTTATCTCTGCAGATCTTAAGGATAGCTTTTCGAATTCTTTTATAATCAATGCCTTTATTAATACCTTTATATNGTGAACTTTTGGTTTTGGTATGCCCATAGATTCAAAAGGTACATTAATCCAGTCAAATACCTCTAAAATTAATTTTATGTCGTAATTTCTAGTATCCCATCTCTTTAACATACTATTATTATTNGCAATATTTTAAATATATANTTTACTATTAATAAGTATTGAAGTTATATGTTAGACACACTCATCTAAAAGATGAATAATATAAAAGAATGAAAAAAGATAAAACATTAATAAAGGGGATTATTGTCAGACTCTTCACCTTAGCCTAATTGGGACCCAATAATAAACCCCTCAGGGAGAATTACCTTTATTCCCAGTGCTTAGGAGCATTAAGAGAGAATAATAATGGAATCTCTAATTTTTATGTATTTATCCCCTTTTTAGGTATTTTGCAACCTTATGCTATATATTTTTATCTTAATTATCTTTTATTTTCTATTTTTAATATTAATTAATTTTTTTAATAATTTTTTTAATTATTTTTGATTTTTATTTTTTTTAGTTTTATTATGTATTATTTTATTATAATTTTTTAATAATCATTTTATTTTTTTATTAATTTTTTGGAATTAAGGTTATATCTAATTGACAAACCTATAAAAAATAAAGTAAAATAAAAATAATTATTTCAATAATCCCATAGCCTTATTTGTCATTTCTATGGATTTCATATTGTCATCTACCATTTGTAACATGGATCTTATACAATCTATGTTTTCAGGTATTACATCACTCTCCTGATGAACAGCCTGCATTAGGAATACCTCATTATCCACTACGTTAATACTCTCCTCCCATACTGGAATCTCATTGAGGTCATACCTACTTCTTCCTAAATCCCTTGCATATTCTATTATGGTGGCAGTTGAATTAAGGCCCTCTTCTGCACTTACTGTAAATATCCTCGGGGTTTTTTCAATACTCTCAATTATAGCCTCCCTTGTAGTCCCTGAGGTTTCTACCATGAGGGAATGCATGTGCATAAGGGTTGTAGGTACAATTACTGCCGAGGTTAATATTTTTCCATCAAATTCTGGAATTACTGAAACTACATCAGGTCCATGGTGAGAGGGTACTGTGGGCGGATTTGGAACTATGGCATTTATTGGCCCTCTCTTTATATCGTTGGGATCAGTCCCTCTTCTTATTAAAACTACTCTGGCCTTTAAAATCTCTGTTACTGAGTTTATGGCATAGAGTATCCTACACAACCCTGTGGTATTACAGGATACTGTTCTTATGTAATCCTTTCCATAGCATCTATCATAACTCCAAAGGGAATTAAAGTTATCCTCTACATAATGGGCCTTTTCTCCTCCCTGAAGTATTGCCTTTACATTGTATTTCTTATAAATTTCCAAATTATCCTTTCCAACCCCTCCTGGAGTACAGTCTACTACAATATCTGCCTCTTCAATAACATCAAAAATGCTCCCCTCAATTTCAATTCCCTTTTCCTCAAAGAGTGATTTTCTTTCTGGAATGGCAGCATATAATTTATATCCTTTTTCTATGGCCATTCTTGCCTCAAAGTTTGGCCTTGTCTTGGTAACTCCAAGTACTTCCATGTCCTTCTGCTTTGCAACTGCATCTGCTACCCTTTTACCTATTGAACCATATCCATTTATTAAAACCTTTACCATAATTTTACCCCCATTTTTATTTTATGATTTTTTAATATTTTAAAATATAGTTAAGTATATAGCATAATTTATCTTTACTATCTTAAACTAAGGTTTATAGTGCAAGAACTATCAAGTGCCACATCCCTTAGTTTTCAGGGTATTGGGGAGGGAATATAGGATTTTTTTATTTATGTATTACTTTTAGATATTTTTAAAATTTTATATTATTTATTTTATTTAATATTTTTTATTATTTATTATTTTAATTATTATTTTATTCTTTTATAGTAATTCTAATACCTGAAGAACTTCCTCTGCACTTTAGTGCTTAGGAGTGTAGGGGAAGGATAATGGTGGGAATTTCTNCTTTTTAAGTATTTATTTTTCTTAATATTCTTTAGGAGTATGGAATTTCTGTTTTTTAGGTATTTACTCTAAGTAATTATTTTTTTTATCTTTTTAAGTATTTATTTTCCTTTTATTTTAATATTGAATTATTTTATTGTCAATTTTTTGTTATTTTATTTTTTATATTTTTAATTTTTTTAAATAATTTTATTATTTGACTTCATTTTATTAAATTACTATTTTTTTAGTTTTTTTAATAATATTTTTTATTTTTAATTATTTTTGATTTTTATTTTTTTATTTTATTTTTATCATGACCTATTTATTATTTTTATTATTAATTCACTTATCTTAAATATTTATGTCCTTTTTTAGGGAGTACCTTATAGGTATGAAAATACCTAAGAATATAATCAACATAACTAAGGCGGCCCCCCATGCCATTTTATGATCCTCTGGAGAGGGACTTTGAACTAAGGTATAAATTAAAAGGGGAAGGGCTCCAACAGGTTCAAATAAACTACTAGGATAGGATTCATAAAGACCCCCTGCAGTGTATAATAGTGGAGCAGTTTCCCCAGCAACCTTAGCCATACCAATTAGCAATCCTGTTAATATTCCCTTTTTTGCCATTTTAGTAATTACTTTAAAAATAACTTGGGCCCTTGTACATCCTAAGGCATAGCCACCCTCTTTGTAAATATTTGGAATTTCGGCCATGGCCTCTTCAGTATATACTGCAACATAGGNCATAAGTATCATGGCCAATGCCAATGCCCCAGCCAGTACAGAATAGGATCCCATTGGGAAAACCACTACTCCTGCTATAAATGTACCCACCAATATTGTAGGAAATTCAAGCATTATCTGAAGTAATATTTTAGTGGTCCTACCTATGAAACTATTTGGAAACTCATAGGCATAGGCACCAGCCAAGAATGCTAATGGCACCCCAATTATTGTTGCTGTTATTGTTAATAGCAATGTACCTACAATTGCTGGACCTATTCCTCCATTACTAAATGTTTCCGTTATAAATGGTAACCCACTTTCCATAANAGTTGAAAAACCCTTTGAAATTATAGAAAAAACTATATGGAATAGGGGCAGTATAGCCAAGAGAGTTAATGCCCCCACAACAATTAAAAATATATTTTCCTTAATTATCCTTATTTTTTTATAATCAATGTGAAACATTTGCTCTCCACCTCCTCAGGTAGTATAATCCTATTAAATTTACAATCAACCCCACTACAAATAATACCAATCCCCCTGCATACATTGTTGGAAGCATATACTCATATAAAATTGCATTTCCAAACTGATTGGCTATTAATGAGNATATGGTGTATCCTGGGGAAAATAAACTGTATGTTATATTGAAGGAGTTTCCAATAACCAGAGATACTGCAACAGTTTCTCCAAGGGCCCTACCAAAGGCCAATATAAATCCTGAGAGAATGGCAGGCTTTATATAATTAATCATAACCTTGGTGGCTTCATATTTTGTGGTTCCCAGTGCATATAATCCCTCTTTATGAACCTTTGGAATCATGGCATAGGCCTCCCTAATAATTGCAGATGCAAAGGGTATTACCATAATTGCCAATAGTATTCCTGCAGAGAGATAACTGTACCCAGTTATTGGTGGGGTGCTAAAAAATGGAATATAGGAAAAGTTTTCATATAAGAATTTCATAATATTATCCCTTAAAAAAGGAACCAATATAAATGCTCCCCATATACCATATATAACTGTTGGCAATCCTGCCATAATATCGGAAATAATTATTAAAGGATATTTTAATTTTTCTGGAGCATAATCATTTACATATATTGCATATGCTATGGAGATTGGAATTGCAAATATTACAGCAATTATTGAGGTATATATACTTCCCCATATTGGAGCAGCCAATCCATAAACTTCCTTAGTAGCANCTTCAGTGGCCTTCCAAACATTTGTTATAAATAGATCTATTCCATACTTTTCAATTGCAGGATATGCTGAGGTAAAATAGAAGACCAATACTGCAGCAAATAACAAAAACACTACAAAAATTGTTGGCATGGTTATGATTTTAAATTCATCCAATCTTCTTAAAATCTTCTTAAAATCCATGTTATCTACCTTTACAACAATGTTTATAACAGTACAATGTTAGAATATTTTAACATTAATCATATAGTCTTATTTTATGATTTTATATGATAATATTACGTAT
>JAHEQB010000092.1 GCA_019561555.1 Methanothermococcus sp. SCGC AD-155-C09 | reverse complement strand
AAAGTTCTTTAGATATATAAATTTTACGGTTTATGATTAATTTATTTCTTATTTAGAGTGATATGGTTTTGTCCCGTTAGAAGGGGAGAGTAGACTAACTGTTTAATTATAATATGGAGCGATCTGAATAGAGATTAAATTGCAAGTTGACAGAACACCCTATAACTATATTTTATAATGAATTAGTATAAGATTTTTTCATTAGTTTTAATGGGAATCAAGGTATATTAAAATAAAACATCCACAAAATAAGAAGATGGAAAGATAAAAATATATAAAAAGATATAAGAACCCTAAAAACTTTACTTATAGGACATCCTATAGCGGAAAAGAGCATTAAAAAATAGCAGAATTATTAAGGTTTATAAATATATTATAATATTATTATAAACTTTATATCAATATGTATTTAAATTATATATTTTATCCTTTATTAAAATTACTTATTTTTTATCAAAATATTATTTTATTTTTTTATTTTTATTTTTTATTATTAAGTATATTTCATAATAATTAGACTATTATTCTATTATCCTAAATATGCTTATATATGGATATACCAATATGATCAAATAAAAAAAATATTAAAGATGAGGAAGGGGAATTACATCATGTCGCCCATTCCTCCCATTCCTCCCATTGCACCTGGGCCTGCATCTCCTCCAGATCCACCGCTTAATTTCTCGGCTGCAATTACATCATCTATTCTCAATAGCATTTCAGCAGATTCAGTGGCTGATTGGATAGCCTGTGTTTTAACTCTCAATGGTTCAACAACTCCATTTTCCTTCATATCTTCAACTTCCCCTGTGAATACATTTAACCCGTATGTTGAACTTCCTTCATTTGCATGTTTTGCTCTAAGATTTACTATCATTTCAATGGCATCTAAACCAGCATTCTCAGCCAGTGTTCTTGGTATTACCTCCAATGCATCAGCAAATCCTCTAACTGCTAACTGCTCTCTACCACTTACAGTATCTGCATAATCTCTTAATCTCATAGCCAATTCAATTTCTGCTGCTCCTCCACCTGCAACGATCTTTCCATCCTCTATGGTACAGGCCACTACACCAATTGCATCCTCAATTGCTCTTGCTACCTCATCTACAATGTGCTCTGTTGTACCTCTTACTAAGATTGTTACGGCCTTTGGATGCTTACACTCCTTAACAAATATCATTGAATCTCCAGCAACTTTCTCTTCGGATACTACTCCTGCCTCTCCTAAGTCGCTCTCAGATAAGTCCTTTATATTTGTAACAATGGTTGCACCTGTGGCCTTTGCAAGTTTTTCCATGTCTGATTTTTTAACTCTTCTCACTGCAAGTATTCCTGCCTTTGCCAAGTAGTGCTGAGCCAAGTCATCTATTCCCTTTTGACAGAATACTACATTTGCACCAGATGCCTTTATACTATCTACCATATCCTTTATCATTTTTTCTTCCTGCTCAATGAACTCCATCATTTTTGCAGGATCTGTGATACTTATTTTAGCATCTGTTTCAGTTTCTTTAACCTCTATTGGGCAGTTTAATAATGCTATTTTAGCATTCTCTACCTTCTTAGGCATCTGTGGATTTACTCTTTCTTTGTCTATCAATACTCCCTTAATTAATTCAGTTTCATCAACTGAAGCCCCTTCTTTCTTTTCTATTTTTATTAAATCCTTATCTACCTTTCCATTTTCATCAACAACTGTTGTAACTGCATCAACTATTATATTACCTAATGCTTCCTTGGCCTTTTCAGCACCCTTTCCAGTTATTGAGGTCATTGCTATTTTCTTTAACATTTCTTTGTCATCTGGATTAACTTCCATAGCCATGTCCTTTAATACCTCTTGAACCTTTGCAAGTGCCAAGTGGTATCCCTTTATGACTATTGTTGGATGTACATTTTGATCCAAGAGTTCCTCAGCCTTTCTTAATAATTCCCCTGCAATTACAACTGCTGTTGTTGTCCCATCCCCAACTTCTTTTTCTTGGGTTTTAGCAACCTCAATTAGCATTTTTGCAGCAGGGTGTTCTACACTCATTTCCTTTAATATGGTTACTCCATCGTTTGTAACCACTATGTCCCCTAAATCATCAACTAACATTTTGTCCATTCCCTTAGGACCCAATGTGGATCTTACAGTTTCAGCAATAATTCTTCCTGCTAATATATTTATTCTTTGGGCTTCTTTTCCCATGTATCTTTTTACATTTTCTGGTAATACAACGACTGGCTGATTTGCTGCCATGCCATCACCTCTTTACTTTTATTTTACTTTTTATAGGAAAGTTGAAGATATTTTATTTCAATTATTCAATAATTCTTATTATTTTGTATTTTTATTGTATTATTATTTTTATTATTTTTATACCACTACGGTATGTATATGATTATGAATTCCTATATAAATTTTTTTATTGTGTGTATTTTTATGCACTACTATTTTTTATATGAAAAATAAAAAAATTAAATAAAATTATAATAAATATATAAATAAAATAAAAAAATAATTAAATTAGAAATCATAAAATTACCAAAGTACTGTATCCCCTTTATCTATCCTATCCAATAAATAAATCATTAGGGAGGATGCCACTAAATCTGCCGTGGTTCCAGGATTTAATTTATTTCCTTCCTTTGATAAAAAAGTATCAAATTCCTCCAGATCCTTTTTTTTGAATCCATTATCCCTTATGTTTTTTGCAATATCTGAGACCATTAGTGCCTTATCAACATCTGTTTTCCTTGCTATTAATGTATCAGGATATTTGGATAATAAACTAATAAAGGTTTTAGTAATTGCCAAATTTATATTGTTATCCTCCTCATAGTAATTATTTAGCAAATTATAACCTTCAAAGGATATATTAAACCCCTGTGCCCATTCCTTGGAGATATTATCCCATTCAGAGGATAATTTAAATACATCATATAGTGTTAAATTTTCCTCAATTAGGGCCTTTTTTGAATCATCTTTCTGAACATCTGGACCCTCTTTCGGGGGATTTAGATTGGGCATGGCTATATTTATGGCCTCATAAACCTTTAATCCATCCTCTACAGTACTACTCTCTGTTATGGAACATATACTTTTTTTTAATTTATGCTCATTAAAATATTCTATACCTCCAGCCCCTGCAGCAATGGGAATATGTAGCATAATAATCCCCAGATTGGCATTTGTTGGAGACCACTTCTTTGATTGAATAACTGCCATTTTTATATGTTCTCCAATGTTTCTTCTGTTTAATGCTACCCTATATATTACATCTCCAAAGGCAATACCTGAACTGAGGAAATGGTGATACTTTATATCCTCATATTCCCTATTTCTATGGACATTACCAGGTTTAAAACTACTTACTTCCAAGGAGCAGGCTATCTGAGAACTTTTCATAATATCCCATGGATCCATAATTTCGCCTTTAAATAATAGAAATTATACTCTTATAAATTATTTAAAATATGCCAGAATTAATTAAGTCTAATGGATATTAGATAAAAAAATCTTAATACAAAAAAATAATTAAAGCATATAATTAAAATCAATCCCTTTTACATTGAGATAGAGCCTCTATAAAATTATCTATATGGTCCTTATTAATATGAGGCATTACTATAATCCTCAGGGCATCCACGCATCTACAGATTGAAACATACCATCCCATATCCCGGAGCATTAAAGATGTTCTTAAGGGATCCTCATCCTTTATAGTTACTATGTTGAGTACTGGGGTTATAACCTCCTCAAAATCATACTCATTCATTCTCCTAATTAAATAGTAGGAGTTCTCCATACACTTAGATACTATCTCCCTATACCCCTCAGATCCCAAGAGTTTCATTAATGCCCAGGTAGTTGCCACTCCAATACCTGTTCTTGTTCCAATTAATGTGGCCTGATAGGTGTCTGTTAAATAGGGTGCCTCAACATCTAAATACTTTTTAAAGGAATGATCTTTGAACACTATACTCCCTGCAGGGATTGGGGCGAGGCCCATTTTATGGGGGTCTATTGTAATGGAAAAAACATTATCCAATGAAAAATCAAATTCATAGTTATAGTTTTCCAATCTATACCTCTCCTCCAAGAATGGAATAACAAATCCTCCAAATGCAGCATCCACATGAATATATATTTTATGCTCTTTGGCTATCTTGGATATTTTCAAAATATTATCAATAGTTCCAAGTTCAGTGCAGCCTGCAATGGCAACTATGCCATCTATTCCATGTTTTTCCCTTTTATCCTCAATATAGTCTTTAAGATACTTAACATCCATAATATAGTTTTTATTTAGTGGGGGCGATATATAGTTTAAATCCATCATATCTCTTGCCTTTTCAAAGGAAAAGTGTGCAGTTTTTGGTAGGATTATATTTACCTTTTTATCTTTATCTTTTTTCCTTGAAATTTTTTTTATAACCCTCATGGCTGTTATGTTGGCTTCAGTGCCCCCTGATATTATATAGCCAAAGGGATTTTTATTATTCAATATATTCCCCATCATCTTAATTACTTTCCCTTCCAATTCCTTTGTTCCTGGGAATAAACCAGGATCCCCCAAATTACTTTCAAGGAACATCTCAACTATTTTCTTTGATAAGGGATGGGGTTTGGAGCACATGGATCCCAATATTTTTCCATCCTCATATTTCAAATCTCTTTCTCTGTATTTTTTCAATTCCCTTAAAATTTCCTTTTCCTTGATATCCATGTTCTTTCCTTGTTTTTCAATATATTAGAAAAATAAAATAAAAAAAATAATCTAAAAAATAAATATGTAAATTTATAAAAAAATATATTGTATTAAAATTTATTTAAAGTTAAATACATAATATATTAAATTTATTCTCTGAGAACATTAAAACACTTAAATTTATAGACTTTATTAATTTTTTAAAGTTAATTTTAACCTTTTACATTTAAGGAGGGAGTAGAATTCTGTATTTTGCCATATAATAGATAGGGATACTTTTCTGTAATTTAGAAGGATCTTTTTCCTATAAATTTTTAAAAATAAATATTATATCAACTTAATATATTTTATTATTTTTTTATATCTATCATTATTGTATAGTAAAACATATAATCCCTTAACTCATTATATGTATAGTAATCCCAATACTTGAAGAATTTCCTCTGCACCTTCAGTGCTTAGGAGTGTAAAGAGGGAGGATATTAGTAGGGAACTTATATTTTTTAAGTATTAATTTTCTTTATATCTTTAAGTAATGTAGAATTTCTACTTTTTAAGTATTTAATTTAAGTATTACTTTTTTTTATTTTTTAAATTATTTATTTTTATATATTTTTTATTTTTATAATTTTTTAATTATTTTTTTATTTATATGGGTATAGTTTAGAAAATTATGTTTTTGGCTATAATTTCCTATTCATTATTAATTATTTAATCACTGTTTATTATTCCTTATTAATTCTTATCATCATTACCATTATTATTAAAATTCTCCTCAAAACATATCATCATATTTAATATTTTTTCATCATCAAAGGGTTTTCCCTGTATTTGCAATCCCACAGGTATTCCATTTATATCTCCACAACCTACAACTCCTGCACACATTCCACATATATTTGTTGGTACCGTTAGGACATCATAGGCATACATCTCCATAGGGGTAAGTTCCTCCCCTATGTTGTGGGGAATCTTAGGCACTGTAGGGGATACTATGGCATCCACATCCTTGAAAAGTTTTAACATCTCCCTCTTCATCATTCTCCTTGCCTGTAGTGCCTGAACTCCTTTTCACTTATATGCTCTCCTATTAGTATTCTTCTTAAAACCTCCTCTCCACATACCTCCTCTATTGGATAACCATATCTCCTTCCATCATATCTCCTAGTTGCTGAAAAAAACTCCACATAGTTTATTAAGTAGTAGGTAGGCAGTGCTAAATCAGTGTATTTATAGTTTAATTCCACTATTTCCCAACCTAAATCCCTGAAAACTTCAATGCCCCTCTCAATTCTATACCTTATCTTTTCATCACTAACCTCCATAAATTCCTTTACAATCCCTATTTTGTAATTTTTCATTCCCTCTTCTTTCTTTATCTCAAATTTTGGAGTATCCACTGTTGTACTATCTGAAATATCCTTTCCCTTAATTATGTTGGTCAATAATAGGGCATCCTTGGCATTCTTTGTTAATGGGCCTATCTGATCAAAACTCATGGCAAGATCACATAGTCCCTGTCTGCTAACCACCCCATAGGATGGTTTAAACCCAACCACCCCACAGTGGGAGGCAGGGTTTCTTATACTTCCTCCAGTATCACTTCCCAAGGCCATATCACATAGATTATCAGATACTGCAGCAGCACTTCCTGAACTACTACCCCCTGGGATTTTACCTTCAGCCCTTGGGTTCTTTGTGGCTCCATAGTAGGAGGTCTCTCCACTACTCCCACAGGCAAACTCATCCATATTAGTCATTCCAATTATTAATCCTCCCTGGGATTTTATCCTTTTAATTACTGTGGCATCATAGGGGCTTATATAGTTCTCAAGGGTCTTTGAGGCACAGGATATTCTATAACCCTTAACATTTATGTTGGATTTTACCCCTATGATCTTACCATATAAGGGCTTTTTCTTTAATTTTTCGTTTTTTTCTAAATCTTCCCCTTCCTTAAGTACTCTATCCTTATCTATCTCTATGTATGCATTTATATTGGATTTTTCAATTCTTTCAATGTATTCATGAACTTTTTCCACAATACTGTCCATTATCTTCACCATAAAAAAATAATTTTAAAGGTTTTAATTTTTTAGAGTTTTTATATTTTTTTATTGGATTATTAAAAATATTAAAATTATTATTAAAAATAGATTTATAAAATATAAATAAACATTAATGATAAATATATAATTATACAAAATATATAAAAATTATAAATTAAATCAATAAAATTTGATAGTCAAATTAGATATTGCATATAATTTATAAAATAAATATAAAAATAATAAAAAGAATAATGTTATTGGAGGGAAATAATAATTCCTTACCTTAGGATTAAGTCAAGCCATGATTTCCTAAACTTAAATAAACATAAATAATATAATAAAAGGACAATATATCAATAAAGAGAATTTTCTGTAAATATAACCTTACCTTTCTTAAATTAAGGTTTATAATGCCTGCCTATAAATGAATCTCTCTTTCTCTTTAGTGCTTAGGAGCATGATGTGGATAATGATGGGATTTTTACTTTTTATTGATTCTTCCGTTAGGTATTTTAATAATCCTATATTTTATTTTTTGATTTTATTAAAATTCTTATTATTATTTTTTTCAAAAAATAAATTTATATTATTCCATATTTTTACTATTTTTAAATTTTTTATAATACTGCATATATTTTAAACATATTATAAATAGGATAGTCTCAATACTTAAAGGGTTTCCCCTGCACATCCAGTGCTTAGGAGTGTAAGAGAGTAGTAATATGGAATTTCTACTCTTTAAGTATTTATTTTAAGTATTATTTTTCTTATTTTTTTAAATATTTATTTTTCTTTTATTTTAAGTTGGACTATTTTATTATTTTTTATTATTTTATTATTTTTCAATTTTTTATTTTTTTAATTATTATTTTTTATTGAAATTCTAATAGAATTAATGTTTTCATATAAAATAAAAATATTTTTTAAAATAGTATAAAGAGCATTATTTTTTATTATTTATTTTATTTTTTTAATAATTATTATTTTATTTAACTGTTATTTTAAATACTAATCTTCATAATTCTTAGAATATTTCTTATCATATTTATTCTTATTTGCAACACTTGTAATATAGGCATTTAGCCCTCCTGCAAGTGCAACTATCTTCTTACTATCATGGAATATCTTTTCCTCATATAACTTCTCTAAATCCATGGCCTCTATTGCATACTTACTTACCCTATCCTTTAAATAATCACTATGGTCCTCCATGTAATGGGTTGATATATTTCCCTTGTTAAAGTCCTTCTCATCCATTACAGCCTTGTGGAAGGGTATATTTGTACTTATTCCCAATATTATATACTCATTAAGGGCCCTTTTCATCCTTGCAATGGCCTCCTCTCTATCTTTTCCATAACCTATTAATTTGGCTATGAGGGAATCATAGTAGGGAGGGATCTCTGCCCCACCATAAACACCACTGTCTATTCTTATTCCAGGTCCTCCAGGGGATCTGTAATATTTTATTTTTCCAGGGGAGGGCACAAATTCCCTCATTGGATCCTCTGCATTTATTCTACACTCTATTGCATGGCCCCTTATTTCCACATCCTCCTGCTTAAATGAAAGTTTAGCCCCATTGGCTATTTTCATCTGTTCCTTTACAATATCAATACCAGTGATTATTTCAGTTATAGGGTGTTCCACCTGTACCCTTGTGTTCATCTCCAAGAAATAAAACTCCCCATCATAGTATAGAAACTCCACAGTTCCAGCGTTGCAGTAATCTATGGCTTTTGCAGCCTTTACTGCTGCCTCCCCCATCTTTTTTCTTAATTCTTCAGTTATAATAGGAGAGGGGGCCTCTTCAATCAACTTCTGATGTCTCCTCTGTATGGAACATTCTCTCTCCCCTAAATATACTACATTACCATATTTGTCTGCCAATATCTGTATCTCTATATGTCTTGGTTTTTCAAGGTACTTCTCTAAGAATATGGTGGAATCTCCAAATGCACTCATTGCTATTGATTGAGTGGATTCAATGGTATCTATAAGTTCCTCCTCGTTGTAGGCTATTCCCATTCCCATACCTCCTCCCCCAGCAGAGGCCTTAACCATTACAGGATATCCTATATCTTTGGCAATTGCAATTGCCTCCTTGGGATCATCAATTGGACCATCTGTACCAGGCAATACAGGTACTCCTGCCTTTTTCATAATCTTTTTGGCATTTATTTTACTTCCCATGGCCTCAATGGCCTTGGCTGGAGGCCCTATAAATACTATGCCATTATCCTCACAGGCCTTGGCAAAATTTGGATTTTCAGAGAGAAACCCATATCCAGGATGTATGGCCTCAGAGCCACTTTTTTTTGCAACCTTTATTATTCTATTGATATTTAAATAACTTTTAGATGCCTGTGGTGGGCCAATACAATAACTCTCATCGGCTAAGGAGGTAAATAAGGCATGCTCATCGGCTTCAGAGTATATTGCAACAGTTTTTATTCCTAACTCTTGGCATGCCCTTATAACTCTAACAGCAATCTCTCCCCTGTTGGCTATTAATACTTTTTTAAACATGATATCCCACATTAAACTTTTATGAAGTAGTTATTATTTATAGTTAAATACATCCTAAAATTATTTTCTAAGAACTTCAAAATATCTAAAGAAAATGGATATTATAATCTTTTATCTTTATCCGTTGATATCCATTTCAATAGTAGTATTTATAATCTCTTTTCTTATTAAGGAATATTAATTGTTTATTTTTAAGAATATAATTTTTTAAATAAAAATTTTATTACCTCACTTCCCATCAAAAAATAATACTTTCCCTGCACTTTCAGTGCTTGGGCGTAGAGAGAGGAAGGAGGATATAGATATGGAATCTCTACTTTTTAAGTATTTACATTCACTTTATCTTAAGATTTAGATTATCTTATTATCTTATAGTTATTGTTTTTATATTTTTTATTATTTTATTTTTTTAATTTTAATTTTTTTAGATTATTTATTTTTTTATTATTTTTTATTAATTTTTTAATTATTTTATTTTTTATTGATTATAAATATAATAAAGTTTAAGATCTATTGAAATAAATAGCATTAAAAATATTTAAAATATTAAACTATTTAATTAAAATATTAATTCTTAGAATTTATTTAATTACCATGAGTATATCCCCTACATTTACAGACTGGCCCTCGTGAACAAGTATCTTTTCAACCTTTCCATCTACAGGGCTTTCAACAGGATTTTCCATTTTCATTGCTTCCAATACTAATATTACATCCCCTTTATTTACAGTCTCTCCCTCTTTAACTTTTATTTTTGTAATCATACCCCTAAGTGGGGAGGTTACTGCCCCTTCAGTTTCCACAGTAATTTCTTCCTTTTTCTTTTTCATTTCAGTTCCATACTTTGGATTGATTCTAACTTCATAGGCCTCTCCATCCACTTCAATAACATATTCCGTTGGAATCTCCATAAATTTGGATACTTCCTTCTCCTCTGGAATTGGCTCAGGTTTCAACTCTCCCCTTAAGAACTTAATTGCAATATGGGGATATAGTGCATAGGTTAATATGTCCTCTTCCTTTGAAACTATGCCCTTTTCTTCAGCCTCTTTTTTAACCTTCTCATACTCTGGCTCCAATAAATCAGCAGGCCTACATGTGATGGGCTTCTCCCCATCCTCCAATGCTCTCTTTATAAGTTCTTTATTTATTGGGGCAGGGGGTTTTCCATAAAGTCCCTTTACATAATTTACAACTTCATTTGTAATTATTTTATATCTCTCTCCAGTTAATACATTCATTACAGCCTGGGTTCCCACTATCTGAGATGTAGGGGTTACCAATGGAGGATACCCTAAATCTGCCCTAACCTTGGGAATTTCTGCAAGTACCTCTTCAAATTTATCCAATGCCCCCTGTTCCTTTAATTGAGAAACGAGATTGGAGAGCATTCCTCCAGGCACCTGATAGAGTAAAACCCGTGAATCAATTCTCTCAGAAATGGGATTTATTAAATATTTATACTTCTCTCTAATCTTATCAAAGTACTCTCTAATTTCATTTAATAACTTCATATCCAACTTAGTATCATACTTGGTACCTTTAAGTGCAGCCACAACACTTTCCACTGGGGGATGGGAGGTTCCCATGGATAGTGGGGACATTGCACAATCCAATACATCTACACCAGATTCAATTGCCGTCATAAAGGTAAATGGGGCAATTCCACTTGTACAGTGGCTATGTAAATGTATTGGAAGGGATATTTCTTCCTTTAATCTTCCAACAAGTTCCTTAGCATCATAAGGTAATAGTAAGCCTGCCATATCCTTTATACCTACAGAATCACAACCAATCTCTTCAAATTTTTTTGCAAGTTCCACAAATTGATCTATGGTATGCACTGGACTGGTAGTATAGGATATGTCTCCCTGTACATGGGCCCCTAACTTCTTTGCAGCCCTTATGGGAACCTCCATGTTTCTAATATCATTTAAGGCATCAAATATTCTAAATATATCAATACCATTTTTATAGGCCTTTTCTATAAACTTTTCCACAATATCATCAGGATAGTGCCTATAGCCTACAAGGTTTTGGCCCCTTAATAGCATTTTAAGGGGAGTATTTTGAACCCTTTTTTTAATTATTCTTAACCTTTCCCAGGGATCCTCATTTAAGTATCTAATACAGGCATCAAAGGTGGCTCCGCCCCAAACCTCCATTGAATAAAATCCTACTTCATCCATTTTTTCCAAAATAGGTACCATATCTTCAGTTCTCAATCTTGTAGCCATTAGGGATTGATGTCCATCCCTTAAAGTAACATCGGTTATCTTCACCACGTTATCCCTCTAAAATTTTATTAAATATTAAAAATAGTAAGTTTTTAAAAAATAGATTTTATGTTTCGCTAATGTTATCTATATATTATTAATATTATATATACCTTTACATTAAATACTAATGTTAAAATTATGTTTAATAATTATTATTATGATGTTATTACCTTAATTCATTAAAAAATAATAAAGATAATCAATAATTTCTAAAAATTTAAATATATGGATTACCCTATTGTAGGTTATACTCCATGAATACCATACTAATACTGTTGTTGGCAATCTTAGGAATACTAATAGGATTTATTACTGGATTACTTGGTATTGGAGGGGGGTTTATTTTAGTGCCTCTATTAAATAGTTTATTTTGTTATATGGGAATCCCTTTAAATGCCTCCATAAAGATGGCTGTTGGAACTAGTTTATTTGTAATTTTTTTAACTTCAACAGTTGGTACCTATAAACATTACCTACAGGGAAATATTTTATGGAGATGCTCCATTGCTTTAGGGATTTTTGGAATAATTGGTTCCCTAATTGGCTTAAAAATATCAATGGAGTATTTAAGTGGCAACCTACATAAAAGGTTATTTGCCCTATTGCTAATTATTATATCCCTGTATGGATTTTATAATACAAAAAAACAAGAATATAGGGCACTAAGTAATAACCTATTGGTTAGTAGCATAGATACCATGAATAATAGTGTAGATAATGTTGATAGTATTAATTATAAAAAATTATGTATTATGGGCATAATTGTAGGAATTGTCTCTTCAATATTTGGTATAGGGGGAGGCATAATTGTTATTCCCCTTTTAGTATATCTTCTAAGATTTCCAATAAAAGTAGCAATTGGAACCTCCTGTGGTATGATGATATTAACCTCCCTTATGGGATTTATGGGCTATATGACTGCCCCCTATTCCTTCCATGAAGATCTCTATAATGTTGGATATGTATCCCTAATTTTTGGATTAATTGTTGGATCAATAGCCACAGTATCCTCTAAATATGGAGCAGAAATCTCCTACAAAATAAAATCCCAAAGGTTAAAATATATATTTTACACAATACTTATGATAGTAGGGGTTAAATTGCTATTGGATTAAAAATTATAAAATAATAGAAATTTCATTTTAGTCTTAAAAATTATTTATAGATAAAAAAATCTAATTCGCATCAGAAGATCCTATAAAAAAATAAATAGTTATAAAAAAATAATAGTTATTGGGATTTTTAATAAAAAGTAAAAAATATTTAAAAATTAATTAAAAAAATAAAATATAATTAAAATAAAATAAATAATCTAAGATTTTAAAATACTAAAAAAGGGAAAAATATATAAAATATAAGAATTTTACTACAATTTTATTTAATACTCCTAAGCACTGGGGAAAGTAATTCTTTTACAGAATTATTATAAAGTTCATCAGATTAAGATGGGGTTTAAAGTATTTTCTATATATTATCCTTTTATTGCAATATTTTGTTTATAATTAAAATTAAAATATTTTGACTATGAATATAAAATCCTTTAAATTATAAAATTTATTATTTTTATTTAATTATTTTATTTATTTTAAGGGATGTTAAAAAGGGGGAGGATTAGTGGGATTTATAAAACCAAGGCTATTTATACTCAAGAAGATGGAAAAGGCTATGAGGGCTTAAATCCCTTTAAATGTAGAAGGATTAAAAAAATTAACTTTAAAATGTCAATAAAATCTATAATATTTTTTTAAAGTTTTAGGAAACAAGTTAATGTTATTTAACTATATTCGTTATACTTTTATCATATTTTTATTTTTAATTAATTATTATATTTTTATCATATTCTTAATTATTTTATTAATTATTTTTACTAATTATTAATTTATTTTAAAGAATCTTAAATAGGTGAAATTTTTGAAAACCTTCCTTGGAAAGATCCATTTAAAATGGTGTATTCACTGTAATCTTCCAGTACTTGACAAAATTTGTAATGCCTGCAAGAGAGAAACTAATAATGTAAAAATAACCCCTCCAGGAGATGCCAGGCCTGCATTTATCAAGGATATAGAAATGATAAATAATATTTTAAAGGATCAATTTAACATTCAGGGGGGAGATATATTTAAAAATAAAATTGTTTTAATAAGCAATACCCCTGGAATAGATTGTATGAAGGAAATTATCCTTGATGGCACTGTATTTGGTATTTTAAAGTATGATGTTGAAAAAAATAAATGGTCCATACTACCAACTGTGGAGGGGGCACGTAAAATAATAAACAGTGGAGGGTATAAAAAAATAATTGGAGTTAAAAAAGAAATTATGCCCTATATACTGGAAAAACATGCCTCAGTTTTAAGGCCTGGGGTCGTATATGCCTCCAAGGATATTAAAAAGGGAGATGATGTAATTGTATTAATTATGGATGATAGAGAAGAAAATACAGAAAATCAGAAATTTAAAGATCTTAAGGATATTAATGTATTGGGAGTGGGAAGGGCAAGAATGGATTACAATGAGATAATAAACAAAGATAAAGGAATGGTAGTTAAAATAAGACATGCTGAAACCCCTAAGAAAGCCACATACTTAAGGGAAACAGGAAATTTAAAAGAATCCATAGAAAAGATGGTAAATGCCAATGAACATGTAATTACAAAGTACGAGAGAGAGGCCATAGGAGTCATGAGAAACACTGCAGAGAAGATAAAAAAACCCATTGTTGTGGCCTACTCTGGGGGTAAAGATAGTCTTGCAGTACTACTGTTGGCTTTGAAAGTTTTTGGAGATAAAAAAATTAAATTTGATGTTATCTTCATAGATACTGGTTTGGAGTTACCTGAAACTTTGGAGAATGTGGAGCAGGTAAAAAATGAGTATAATTTGGAGATTATTAAAGTTAAATCCAATGATTTCTGGAATAAACTTGATGAGTATGGTCCCCCTGGAAGGGATTATAGGTGGTGCAGTGAAGTATGTAAAATGAAGCCCATTGAGAGATTAATTAAAAGTAAATACAAGGAAGGCTGTTTAACCTTTGTAGGGCTAAGAAAATATGAATCAGTGAGTCGTTCAAAAAAACCACGTATTTGGAAAAGTAAGCACATAGAGGGGCAGATACAATCTGCTCCAATATTGAATTGGTCTGCAATGCATCTCTGGTTATACCTATTTAAAAATAATCCTCCCTACAATAAACTATATGAATTATGTTTTGATAGGGTAGGCTGCTATATATGTCCTGCCATGGAACTTGGGGAGATAGAATTACTTAAAGAGCATCATCCTCACCTCTGGGAAAGATGGGAGAAATACCTAATAAATTATGCTGAGAAGAACAATTTAGATGAAGAATGGATAAGGGGAGGTTGGAGATGGAGGTATAAGAATAAATAAAAATAATTAATAATGATAGCATATAAAAAATAATTAAGTAAATAAAAGTATAAAATAAATAAAAAAGTATAAAACAATAGTTATGGTATAAATAATTTATAAGATTATTTATTAATTATAAAAAATAAATGAAATACTTAAGATAAAAATTAAGGTGTAAAATATGCCAAAAATGGTATTACTTCCAAAATTAACCATGGCCCTTGGGGGATACATAAGGGAAACTGTAGTACCCTATAGTAATGATGAAGTAGAGGCCTTTCCCTATAGGAATGTTATAGTAGGTAATCCCACAGATGAACCTATAAAGATAGATGTTCCTGCCTATGATAAGGAATGGGTAGAGAGACATAGGGAATTGGGGTTGATAGTTGTACCTGTTAGTGTTGAGGATGATTTTGTGGGACTCTTTAATATGGTAAGGGAGAAGGTAAATAGATCCTATGATATGAGGAATAAACATTAATTATATTATTATAAAAATTATTAGAAATATTATAGTTATCATTTTAAAAAAATATTTTATAAAAGGTGCCTTATATGGCTATAAAGGGAGTATTATTTGATTTAGATGATACCTTATATGATTCATCTACCTTTGCAGATAGGGCTCGAAAGGAAGCCATAAAAATGATGATAGATGCTGGGTTAAATGCCTCAGAAAGGGATGCCTACAATATTCTCCAGAGAATAATTAAACAAAAGGGCTCAAATTATGGTCGCCACTTTGATGATTTGGTAAAGGCCATTGAGGGCCAGTACAACCCTAAGATAATTACCATGGGCATAATAACCTACCATAACGTCAAATTTGCCCTTTTAAGGCCCTATCCTGATACCATAAAAACCCTTATAGAGTTAAAAAAGATGGGATTGAAATTAGGGGTAATCACAGACGGAATTACCATAAAACAGTGGGAGAAACTTATAAGGCTTGGGATAGTTGATTTTTTTGATGATGTTGTAACTTCAGAGGAGTATGGGCTTGGAAAGCCAAATATCGAGTTTTATGAGTATGCCCTTAGGAAGATAAATTTAAGGGCCGAGGAGACAGTGTATGTTGGAGATAGGGTAGATAATGATATTATGCCTGCCAGTAGTATAGGGATGCATACTATAAGAATACTTAGGGGCAAATATAGGGATGTTAAAGGGGAGAATTGTAAGTATGAGGTTAAGAATTTAAGGGAGATTATAGATATTGTAAGAAGTTTAAAGGAAGGAAAAGAGTAAAAGAGAGTAATTATGGGGAATACCCTATGAAAAAATTAAAAGAGATAGGTAATGCCATAGATGGGATTAGGGGTATAATTGCCTTTATGACAAGGATACCTGTTGGAAACTTCCACAGTGATTTTGAAGAGATGTCCAAATACTTTATAGTTATCCTTTTTATTGGAATGTTTATTGGATTCTTAGGATCTATTGTGGCCCTTCCATTCTATTATCTTAATATAGAGGCCCATATCCTTGTAGGTGCATTGGTACTTTTTACAATGTTGTATATCCAGGGATTTCATCATGTGGATGGATTGGGGGATTATGGAGATGCCTGGATGGTAATGGGGAATGCAAGGAGAAAGTTGGAGGTTATGAAGGATAAATACATGGGAGTTGGAGCCCTAATATTTATATTTTTTGTGGAGATAATATCCTTGGCCTCCATAGGCTATCTTTACAATAAACTTCCATTTTTAATATTTTTAAAAATTATAATATTAATAGAGGCCTGTTCCAGATTGGGGCTTCTTACCTGTGCATGCTGTGGTATTCCCTCAAAGGAGGGCACAGGGCGATACTTTGTTAAGAATACCAATGAGTACCATTTATTTATGGGTTATTTAATAATGATGATACTCTCCTTTTTATTGGATCTCTCAAAGGTTGGGGTGCTGTGCTCAACGGTTGCAGTGTTCTTTGCCATAATTATTGCAAGGAAATCCAATAGGGACCTTAACTGTGTAAATGGAGATGTCTTAGGGGCTACCAATGAAATGACTAGGGCCTTAGTTCTATTGTGTGCCTCCCTTGGGATAAATCTCTATATTTAAATTACATCCTTCCTGGACAATCTATTCCCAGTACTCCAAGGCCATTTTCTATAACTATCTTTGTAGATTCTACAATCCTAACCCTTGAATGTAATATATCCTCGTCTTCCTCCCTTAGGATTGGACAATTCCCATAGAAACTATTAAATGCCTGGGCCACATCCAACATATAATTTGCAAGTGTTTGGGGCTTTAAGTATTCTGCTGATTTCTCAAGGATCTTTGGGAACTTCAATAGAGTTTTTATAAGTATCTTTTCCTGTTCCTTTAATTCATAGTTAAATAGTTTCTCAAAGTCCCTATTGTTTATATTTATATTATTTTTCTCCAATGCATTTTCAAGTATCCTGGAGCATCTCGCATGGGCATACTGTATCACTGGACATCCAACCTTTTCAAAGTCCAAGGCCTCCTCCCATCTAAATACCATAGGTTTTTCTGGAGATATTCTTACTATGTTGTATCGTATGGCCCCTATGGCAATTTTATGTGCAATCTCTTGGATTTCTTTTTCATCCTTGGTAATACCTCTCTTTTTAACCTCCTCAATGGCCCTCCTTTTAGATTCCTCAAAAAGTTCATCCATGCTTATAAATCTACCTCTTCTTGTACTCATGGATCCCTCTGGGAGGGATATGAATTCATAGAATATGACTTTTGGAGTGTTGTAATTTAACAGTTTTAATGAGGCATTTACCATCTGGGCTGTAAGTTTATGATCTGCCCCTAATACATTGATACCAATATCGCAATTTGTCATTTTATCTATGTGATAAGCAATATCCCTTGTGGAGTATAAACTTGTACCATTTAATCTTGCTAAAACAAGTTTTTTTTCTATTCCAAAGTCTGATAGATCCAGTTTATATACATCCTCCTTTACTACCTTGTTAGTCTCCATTAATTTTTTTATAACTTCCTTTACCATACCATTCCTTACGTACTCACTTTCCCATATGAACTTATCATGTTTAATATTTAAGTTATTCAGGGTTTCCTTAAATCCTTTTAAGGCATAATTTACAGCCCACTGGAATTTTTTTACAATATCACTTTCTTGATTTTTTTCTAAGGATTCCTCATATTCCTTCATTATATATAGTATCTCCTCTTCCAATTGAGGGTCTTTGTTTAAAAGATTATTGGCTTTTACATAGATCTCTCCAATGGCATGATCTGGTTTCTTATCCTTGTCATTATCAATTCCAAACCTGTCAACTCCAAAAACAACTATGGCCTCCTGCCTACCCATATCATTTACATAGTAATGGGTTTCTACATCATACCCTGCAAATTCAAGTATGCCCTTTAAACTATCTCCTATTATGGCATTCCTACCATGGCCTATATGTAGTGGGCCATTGGGATTTGCCGAGGTATGTTCAAGTATTATTTTTTTGCCCTTATCTTTACCCCTGCCAAAGTTATTCTTTTCATTTATTATTTTTTTTAGGCCTTCCCTTGAGTACAGGCTATAATCCAAAAAGAAGTTTATATATCCATTAAGGGCCTTTATCTCCTTAATGTAGGATGGCATACCTTCAGAGTTCAACATCTCTACTAATTCCTCTGCAATAACCTTTGGGGGTTTTTTTAATGCCTTTGCCAATCTAAAGGATATATTTGTTGAGTAATCCCCTAAATTCAGTGAAGGGGGCTCTTCCAATTTTATCTCTCCAATTTTTTCTTTGGATTTATTGGATACTTCCTGGACCTTTGAATATATGGCCTCTACTATGGAATTTTCAACTTCTATCATGTTATCACTTTAGTTAGTAGTTTTATAGTAAATATTATAAAAAATACATAACATTAACTTATTTCTATAAAATAAATAAAATATAATAAAAGGATAAAATAATAATAAAGAAATACTTTATATTCTTTTTATAATGGTAATTATTTATTTTTTATGGGGTTCTTAATGAGAATTGAATTTTTTATTTTATATTAATTTTTTTTGATAAAAAATATCTAAAAATTAAATTTAAATTAAAATACAAAAGTACATAAACTTTAAACTTATTTTTCTAAAACTTTAAACACAAAAGATATAATTTTTCAATTTTCAAAGTATTTTACGTTTAAAAGAGGAGTGAAGTTCCATATTCTATTATAACACTATATGGCAATGCTCCTTTTTAATTAAGGTTTTAATTCTATGAATTTTTAAAAAAATTTTTTTATTTATAGTAAGACATATAATTTTTTAAACTTGCTATAAATACGGTAAATCTAATCCTTGAAGAATCATAATATAATAATCCCAATACTTGAAGAATCTTCCAATGTTTGGAGTGTAGGAAGAGGGGGATAGTAGTAGGGAATTTCTACTTTTTGAGTATTTATTTTTCCTTATTATCTTTAAATATTTATTTTTTCTCTTATATCTTAAAGATTTAGATTAATTTTATTATTTTTTTATTAATTCCCTATAATTTTATTTTAGTTATTTTTTTAATTAATTATAGTTAAGAACATATTTTTTAAACTATATAATCTAAAATATAAAAAAATAAAAATAATTAAAAAATAATTAAAAAAAATTAAAATAAATAAAATTAAAATAACCTAAATCCCAAAATATATGGAAAAATTAAATATTTAGAAAAATAAAAGAAAAGTAAATACTTAAAAAGTAGAAATCCCATAGCCTACCCTCCTTCCCCCTACACCCCTAAGCACTGGATGTGTAGGGGGAACCCTTTAAGTATGTGATCCTATATCCATAATAAGTTTAAATTATTATGTCCTTGACTATATATCTATTTTTTTAAAAATTTTTTTAATATAATTCCCATCCTCCTGGAAAAGAATATTATGTTTTTCAAAATCTTCTTTTTTATAGTTGCCTTCACCAAATATACCTTTTATATCATTGTAAGAGGATGTAGATAGAATAAATGCATCCAATTGTATATTAAGTGTTTCTCCTTTTTTATTTAATTCGTTGTTTATCCTCTTTTCTATTTCCTTAATATAGAAGGTACATAACTGGATTTTTTCATCGTTAAAGTTCCCAAGGTTTCTTATACCCTTTGGATCTATAAAAATTATGTGCTGTTTATTTTCTTTTTTGATCCACATTATAAAGTCTGGATAGAATCCTGAGGTAATAAAAAACCCTATACCTTTTCTTGAGAGATTTCTAAGTAAAAATATATCATCATTTTTAAAGGTACCATTATTTTCTAAAAAGTTTTTAAGATCCTTTACAAATTTTGTTTCTCCTTCATTCAACTTCACAGGAATTGATTTTATTTCATCTTTATTTTTCTTCCAAACTATCAAAGGGGTGTATAAATGATTATCAAAATGTACGACAAAGGAATCCCATTCTTTCCAGTTTTTAGGTATTTTGTCATTATCTGGATCATATTCATTGAGTTGCTTCACAATTTCTTCAATATCCTTTTTTAAGTTTTTTGGTATTTTAATTATTATTTCTCCATCTCTGGGGTACATAGAAGGATGTTTTTCTATTGTTAGGGGTTCAACTTCCAAATAATCCATAGTTTTTCTTTTCTCTTCCCTTCTATAGAATTTAAGAATATAATCCCTTATAACCATTAAAATGATCTCATTAAATTTTCTTATTCCTTCAAATGAAAGTATTTTCAAAAATAATTCTTCGTTGTTATGTTCTATATCTATTCCCTCTGATTTATTTAGAAATATTTTATATTCCTTTGATTTTATTATATTTTTTATTGTATCAATATCCATAATTAAATTATACATTCCCTCTGTAATTTTATAATTCATAACCTCTGAGTAAATAAAATCCCAATCAATGAAGTTTATATCTTTCTCTTGTATATTTAATGGTTTATCAATTGTAATCTCTGCAGTTCCAACCTTTAATCCCTCTGCTGTTGTAATCTTAGGCCTTAGATCAATTTTTATATTTCTTAATATTTTTTCATCTACCTCAAGTTTTAGAGGGTATTCAAGAAAATTAAAATCATCCTTTGTTTTTATTGTGTAAATCTTTTTTTCCCAATTATTAGTTTTATTAAATTTTATTGGGATTGCTATCTCTTCATAATCTACCTCTTCCTTCTCTATTGTATTTAAAAATGCATTTATATAGTCTGCATTTAAACCGAATATAAATAGGGTTTGTAATACCTTTAATTTATAATCTGGATTTTTTTCTCTCCTTAGGGAGTAATTTTTACCTTTTAATCTTACCCCCCTTCCAAAGAGTTGGATAATCTGAGGTCCCTCTCCCTTTCCCATATTTATTAATCCCATATTTGAAACACGCCAGGAGTTCCAACCTTCAATGAATTTTTTAGATCCGATTAATATGTTTATATGGGAGTTATTGTTATTGATATTGGAAAATAAAGATTGGGTAAAATGGTCCTCTTTAATCTCTATTTTGGATTCTGAAATTAGTTTTTTTAAGGCTCTAACATCCCCAACATTAATAACTCCAAAGTATTTTTCTCCTGTTATTTTTAGTCCCATCTCTCCATCTGAATTTTTTATCTCATAAAGTTCCAATCTTCCCATTCCATTAAATATTTTTTGATATATGTCCTCTATAAGGGTATCTAAGTTTAAATTTCTTATAAATTTAAATTTATCTTCAAAAATATCATTTCCTTCATTGTTAATAAGTCCAGATTTTCCACTTAATATTTTATCCACATTTTCTTTAAATTGTTCCTTATTCTTTGTTATTTCATCAATAAATTTAATTACTTTCACTACATCAGAATTAACTCCCTTTCCAGTTACCTTACTACCAACAAAAATCCATAGGGGTTTTTCAATGTTATATTCTCTAAAATCATCCTTACACTCTTCAAAAATTGCCAATTGTTCATAGAATGACAATAATCCTGCTGTAAGTAAAAGGTTTTGCTTTTCTTGGGAATAATATTCTTTATTATCCCTTTTCTCTGATTTTATATTATAAACATAAAAATCCTTTCCATAACCATCTTTATAAAAGTACTTATAGGAATAATCAAAAATTATTGCCTTAGAATATTCCTCAAGTAAATCTTTATTTTTCCCAATAACCTGCCCAAATGTTGCAGAGTATTCAAATAAAAATCCTTCTTTTGCTATCTCTTCCCTTAATTTTTTCCATCTTTGTTCTTCTGATTTTTGTCCCTTATGGCCCTCATCTATGAAAACTAAATTTTTACCCTCAAAATAGGATATATCTACACTTACTCCCTCTCCCTTTTTCTCTTTTGTTAGTTTATGAATATCTATGATTAATATTTCTCCATCTTTTGTGTTAAGATCATCGGGGTTCCCCTCATATAATTTAAAGGGAATACCACTAAGTTTCAATTCCTCTTTATGTTGTTTTGATAATCCTTCATTAGGGGTTATAAGAATAATATTATCCCAATTGTTTTTTGAGTACTTTAAAATCTGCCAATAATTTATATGCATTATTAAGGTTTTCCCACTTCCTGTTGCCATCCAAAAGGCTAATTTTTTTAGGTCTTCCTCTGTAAAGGGGCTTATTTTTGTTCTGTTTTTGCTGTTAAATTCGTGTAGAAATTCGTTTAATTCATTTAAAAACCCCTGCCTATCATTGTAATATTTATCGAGAAAAATTTCTGTAAATAATACTGCTAAATATTGGAAATATTTAAGTCTAAAGTCTGTCTGGTTTCTGTTTTTTTCTAATTTTTTTACATACTCTTTTATTGCATTATCATATCTTAAAAGTAAATTCTCCCACTCTGGTTTTAATCCTATTAAAGTATCAATAAAATAACTCCTCCCTAAGTTATCATAGCCCTCTTGGGTATTTTTTAATTTTTCCCTTAATTCATTAAAGTTATTAAAATTAAAAAGTTTAAGAAAATATTTATTTAATATTAAGTATTTTTCAAGTTTTATGGTCATTTTAATCCCCCTTAAAAATTTCTTCCAGGTTAGATAACACTTTATATGTTTCCTCTTTAAGTTGAGAAGTTAGGAATACCTCAGAAGAGACTTCATCTTTTCTCTCGTCATAATAATATATTTGCCAAAATGTTGCTTTTGTTTTAATAATGGAGCCAATATTTCTATCATAATCTTTGTTATAGTCCCTTAATAACTCTAATGATACATTTCCAGTATATTTCCATTTATCGGATTTTACCTCTACAGTGATATTATCAATTTTAAAATCATAATCATTCATATACTTTTGATTAACTTTACTAACTTTATTATTGAATTCCCCTCTAAGAATTTTTTCTGTATATTCCTCAAATTTATCCTGAAGTCTTTGTGGAGAAGTTTCTTCCTTTATTTTTGATAGTTCTGTATCAAAAGTTAAAATATCTAAAACTTGCTTTTCTAAATCATTTAATTTATTTTTATCTATGGAAAACCTTTCTTTTCTCAAAAGTAAAAACATACCAAGGGCACCATCAGGTGAAGGGGTACTGTTAAAAAGAATTCTTTCTCTGTGATGATAAGAGGGCAAAAAATTCTTTAAGAGTATGTCTTTTAAGTTCTTACTTAACATATAATCCCTAATCTTTTTTGCACTCTCAAATGCTCTATATTTGTCCATTATTTACCCCCTTAAACATTAATTTTTTAAAGAGAGGTTCTATTGCTTTAAATCCCTTAACTGTAGCATCTCTATTAATGTAAATCTCATCTGGGTTGAAGTCTTTAAGGGTGTTTTTAATTACTTCTTTATCTTTCTCAAAGTCCATATTTTCCATACTTCTCCAAACTATCCCTATTTTTTTGCCTTCTTTTTCTCCAAATACAAATAAATATTTTCTATTATTATTTTTTAATATTTTATATCTTTTAACATTCAATCCAAGAAGGTAATTAAATGTTTCTATTAAGTCTATTTTAACCTCTTTTTGTTGGTAATATTCTAATATTTTAAGTTTATAGTTAAATGGATCCTTTAAGTCATCAATCTTAAGGAATGCCCTACTCCCTTTTGTCTCCCATTCAAGCATATATTTAACAAAGTAATCTGAAAGTTCTAAAAGATCCTTTTGTGTTTTTTCAAACTCAATATTTTCCAGTGAATCTTCGTACTGTTCTAAGGTATGGTATTTAAAAAATACCCCAATTCCATCAGTATCCTGTGGTTTTCCTTCCTTCCAATTAAAAGAATATGCCACCTTCTTAATTCTTGGAATAATGACAGTATCAAAATATTCTGCCATTTCTATTAGAATAAACTTTCTTTTACCTCCATCTTCTTTGTTTAATTTCATAACTCCATGGGCAGTTGTGCCAGAGCCTGCAAAGAAGTCCAGAACTGTATCCCTTTTCAAGGTTGAAACATGTATAAGAAGGCTTATTAGGTTAGTTGGTTTTGCAGTGTTAAATTTAAAACTATTAAAAAGATTATTTAATTCCTTTGTTGCTTCATTAGTGCCTCCAATTTTATAGATCCATTTATTTTCATCCAATATACTCTTTAAAGGATCTCCTACTAAAACCCCATTTTCATCTACTAAATATTTTTTTACCTTTATTTTATAGGTATCCTTTTCCCTTTTTACCCCTATTACCCCTCTTTTATAAACCTCCTTCATACTCTCCTTAGTCATTGCAAAGACTGATTTTCCATTATTTGATGGATATATAACCACTTCTTTTGATGGATCCCTCTCTTTTAGATCCTTATCAAAATCCAATCTATCCTCTATAAAATTATAAATTACCCCATAAAATAGATTTGGCCTTTGTTCCTTTGTGTATTGATGAATCACCAAATCATGCCATTTAAATATCCCTTTTTTATCCCTATACTTGTATTCCTCTAACTTCTTAGGTCCAAGAATATTTTTCAATATATGGGATTCCTCTTTTCCCCAACATAAAATATACTCGTGAATCTCTGTAATATCTGAGATGGTATAACTTCCACTGGCACTTCTTCTTTTCCAAATTAAATCTGCAAAACGTTTATTAAATAAATTATCAAGAATAAGGCCTAATTTGTAGGATTCCTTATAATAATTGGCATTATTACCTATGCTAACAAAAATTACACCATCTTTTCCAAGAAGATATTTAGAAAGTTCAAGTCTATTATAAATAAAAGTAAGCCATGAGGCACTTTGATAACTATCTTTATAAAGAAAATCATCACTTCCTGTATTGTAAGGGGGATCTATATAGATTGTTTTAATTCTTTCTCCATACTTATTTAACAATAAATTCAAACCTTGAAAATTCTCACTTTTTATTAAAATCCCATCTAAGATATCCTCCAAATCATTCCTTTCACTTAAAGAAACCAATAACTTCCATTTAAATTCTTCATCAAAGTATTTTGTATCAATGGGTAGTTTCTTCCATTCTTTACCTTGCAATGTATTCTTCTCAATTAAATCATTCTTATCTTTGACTTCAATATCGAATAACTCCTTCCATTCCTCTAATTGCTTTCTATTATTTAATACTTCATCTAAAATATCCTCTAAAAATTCCTCTCCCCCATACTCCTTAATTTTATCCATAGTGATTACATAATGGGTATTAATAACAAACTTTTTCTTCTCCCATAGTTTCTTCTGGAAGTTTTCAATCTGATCTAAAAAGTCAATGATTTTTAAAGATATATTTCTAAATGCCTTAACTCCAATGAGATAAAGTCTTAATTTATCAAAGTATCCCCTTTGTTCCAAAACCTGTAAATCCTCCAATTGTAAAAACTCATTTTTAATGTAAAAATCCAATTCCCTTTCTAAGAATCCCTTTAAATCCTTGTGAATGAAATAATCAGTTGTGTTCCTCCTTGTGTAGTTATAAAGGTGTTTTTCAATTAGGGTTTTTTCTACCTTGGATTTTGGATCCCTCTCAAAGATTAACCTTAATAAACTATTCTGTGGTATTTTTTCCTCTAATATTTTTATTGTTTCTTCATTTATCTTATCCTGGGATATTGTATTTCCATGCTTGTATTTCTCTTTTTCTTTCTCTGTTAAAGTTCTGTATTCAAAGTAAATGTTTAATTCTTTTTTCTCTTTATCAAAATCAAATATCTTTTCATTTAAAATAAAAAACTTCTTTTCCTGAGATTTAATATTTCCCTTTTCTTCTTCTGCCTCTATGACTTTAAAATTAACTGTTAATCTTTTAACTCTAAAGGTATATTTTCTAAAATACTCTGTAGTTTTTATATAGTATTGATCCTTATTTACCCAGTAGAGATAAACCTCCTCTCCATTGTAGGGAATAACATATTTTTCATTTTTTCCATATCTTCTCTTACTTATAAAATCTCCATTATCGTAGTACCTTGAGAAGAAGATTATTAGATGGTTGTAGATTTCTTTTTCTAAATCCTCTGAGAGGTTAATTTCTTCTAATTGTTTTTTCTTTTCATAATATTTTTCTCCAAGGGGCGTATCACTAAATCCTTCTTTTAAATCTCCATTTTTAAAAGCATCTTCTCCAAAAACTTCAATTATCTTTTGTTTTATTTCTTTAAATTCTTCCCTTATTTCATTTCTTTTTTCTTCACTTAAGATACTTAACTGTTTATGTATATCCTCAATTAATTCTTTATCAATAAACCTCTCAATCTCTTCCCTTTTATAATTCATTATTCTATAAATACCAAAGTCTAAATCTTCCCTTTCAAATTGGAATATTTCCCTAAGTTTATTTTTTAATTCCTCTTTTAAATTATTATTAGTACTCATTTTTACACATCCTATGGTTATATTTATAGTATTAAAAATTATCTAAATAAGTAAAAAAATAATTAAAAAAAAATTAAAAATTAAAAAATATAATATAAATGAAATAATCTAAATTTTAAGATTTAATAGAAAATAAATGATTATATAAAGAAAGTAAATACATAAAAAGTAGAAGTTTCATACTCCCCTATCCTCCTTCCTCCTACACTTTTAAGCACTGGAAGTGCAGGGAAAAACTCTTTAAGTATGATATTACTTTATTTATAATAATCTTAAAATGTTATATGTTTCACTATAAATGTATAAATTATTTCCTCTTAAATATTTTAAAATCATAAATTATTTTATTTTTATCTTAATTATCCTTTATTATATATTATTTTAATTATTTTTATTTTTTAAAATTATTTTTTATTATTTTATTATTTATAAGTTTAGTATAGGTAGTTTTGTTTAGGATTATATAATGTTATACACAATAATTATTTATGCTCCATCTAAAACCATATTTTTTTAATTCCTATTCCTCGCCTTAATTTTCCTTTTTTCCCAATTCATTATAAAGGCCAGACTGAATTTTAGTTATTAGCCCAGAGATTAAATAAAGTACTGCCAAAACTATTATTATTTTCCCCCACATTGTCATAGGAGTAATATCCCCATATCCTATGGTAGTTATGGAAATAACTGTAAAATAAAATGCATCTGCAAAGTTATTTATTCCAGGATTTACCTCATTTTCTGCCAACCATATAAAACTGGAGATTATGAAACAGTAAGTTAAAATAGTAATAAAATTAACCATTTCACGACTTAAACTAAGATGTTTAAATTTTACAACCCTCAAAAGTACCAATATCCTTACAGCATTGATTATTCTTAAACTAATAATTGCATTTGTAGAGTATATTTGAAGAAGATAAAGTATAAAGGCTCCAATAACCACGGCATCTATTATATTGTATAGGTCTTTAAAGAACTTTAATTTATTCTTAGTTCCAATCAACTTATAAATAAACTCAAAGGAAAGAAAGGAAATTGCTATAAAATCCATCTTTATTAAAATATGCTCATAGGGGGGATTGTATGTTGATAGTATAAAAGAGATTAAAATCTCCAAAGTACATAATATGCCTATCATCTCAATGGCATGATATACCCTTGGGTTATAAATTTTTAGATTCTTTAATGATTTCATTCTATCCCAAAAAATAAGGAATGTATTAAATAAATATTCAATATATTGATTTTTACAATAAATTTTGTATTTATAGGGTATTGTGATTTATTTTATAATTTATTTTTATAATCTTATAATTGAATATATAATAATATTTTGTTTTATATTTTAAAAATAATAATAACTGATAAATAAAATATAGAGAATAAAACCTTAATAAAGAAAAATATTTAAATATAATTAAAATAATAAAAAAATATAATATTAACAAAGAAAATACTTTAAATTTATTATTTTGGATCATTATAAACTCTCATAATCAATCCTGTAAAAAAATATTGCCTACTCCCCCAGTACTTAGGAGCACCTAAGAAGAATAATAATTGGACCTTTGATCTTTATGTATTTTCTCTTCTTAAGTATTTTAAAATATTAAATTCTTTTATTTTTATATTAATTATTCATTATTTTTTAATTATATAATTTTATTTTTATTTTAACTAATTTTTATTTTTTTATTGATTCTTAATAAAAATTAAGTTTTTTTCTAATAAATAATATTAATACTTTAAAAGTAGAAAAATAATTATATTTTAACATGTCCCTATGTAATTTTATAGTATCCAAATTTTGGAGAATAAATCTCAGCATTCTTTTTCAATTTTTCAAGTAAATCCTCCACTTCCTTTTCTGATATACTATACTCAGTGGCCCTCTCTATAATGTCCTCCTCATGGGCCAAACCATTATCTGATAATGCTGATAATTCCCTTATGATCTCTATTATTTTATCCATTTTGTCAAACTTGGATTTTGGCAATTGTCCCATGGCCTTTCCTATATCATACTTTCCAGTTTCTGGATCATAGGCAACCTGATTTAAACATTCTTCAATAATATCTATGGCTATCTTTGCATCCCTTTCTTCAACCTTTCTTGATAACCTTGCCTTGGCATGCATCTCAGAGATTCTTATGGCTGCCTCCAATTGTCTCGCAGTAACAGGTATTGGATTATCCCCCTCTCCCAACTTTCTCATGTTGATATAGTAGTCCTTTATGATCTTCTTTGCAGATTTTGTTAAATATGGATTTTTTAACTTTCTCTCATCTATGCCCTCCCCCATAAAGAGTGCCTGATTCTCCTCAAAGTATGCACAGGTTCTGGCATAGATGATATAACTTTTAATTAAATTTTCATCCACAATTATACCATCTATCTCAATTGGTTTTAGAACAGAATAGTTTTTTGTTGCAGTCTCTATGTGGATATCCAATATATGCTCTGCTATTTCCTCATCTCTTTTTATATCAGGTATGTCCTTCAATGGGAATATTAAGTCAAATCTACTTAAAAGGGGAGAGGGAATATTTATCTGCTCAACTATTCCCAAATTACTATCAAATCTACCCCTCTTTGGATTACACGCTGCAAGAACTGCACATTTGGCTGGAAGTTTTACATTTATGCCCCCCTTATTTACATGTATGGTCTGGGATTCCATGGCCTCAAGAATATACTTCATAATATTCCTATCCACTGTAAGTTCATCTATACAGGCTGTACCCTCATTGGATTTTACAAATACTCCAGGTTTTACTACCCATCCATCCCCTATTTCAGTACTCTCCCTTACAACATTGGCTGTAAGTCCCCCTCCTGTTGCAGTGGTAACTGAGGCATAGGAATTTTGAGGAAACAATCTTGCTATTCTCCTTAACATTGTGGATTTTCCTATTCCAGGATCTGTAATTAAAAGAATATGGCTATCCCTTCTTAAGGGAGAACCATCAGGTAGGAACTTTATACATCCCTTAATCTGTTGAAGGAATATGGCCTTCTTTACAATATCATACCCTTTAATCTGGGATATGAGATAGTTAGATAGTATATCCACTATATTCTTCTTTTTACCTAATTCATCCAATGTCTCTATTAAATCAGGATTTAATATATCCCTTACCTCTATCTTTTGATAACTTTCATTTAAGGATATACTATTACTTTTAACATATATTTCAAAAATTGGTAAATTTGCACGCACTGATTTTTTCATTACTGTTCCCACAACATTTACCCTCCCAGAATATATGCCCTCAGAATTTTCAAGAAATACCTTAATATTCCTTGGAGGATCCTCTGGATTCTTCATTAAATCTATAGGTTGCTGAATTTCCAACTCCTGGATATTTACATAGGAAGAATTACTTAAGTCAAGGGACATTTCGGCTCTACAGTTTTTATTACTACATATCATCTTAGGTATTGAAAAATAATCATTTACTGTTTTATTTATTATAGTTCCACAGTTTCTACATACAAAACATGCCTTTTTTAATAGGGCACATACCTTTGCTGCTGATATGATATTACCCTCAAATATCACAAGTTTATTAATATCTGAGGAATTAATTTCATCTATTTTTTTATCACAACCTATGGGATTTTTTAAGGCTATCTGAACCTTTTCCAGTTCCTTCTTTGTTTTGCTATCCTCTCCAAAAACCTCGATATATGCTTCTTTATATATGTAAGAAATAGTATTTTCAACATTTATGGGATATTCTATGATTATATCATTTATTTCACAAATCTCAGGAAAATTACTTAAAAAATCCTCTATATCAAATTCAAAGATATTATTTTTTATTGCATTTTCAGATAATTTAATTTTAATATATTGCTTTATTTTATCTCCATACTTATCTAAAAACTCCTTTTCATCATATTCCATATTCTTAACCTTTATAATGTTTTAAAAATATTTTTTATTAAAAATAATTAAAATATAATAATTATAATTAAATAAATAATATCTTAAATTTATAATCAATAATAAAATAATTTTTAAAAATAATATAGAATAAAATATTAATAAAAAATAAAATATTTTTAAATCTCACTACCTTAGATTATTATAACTTTTATAATGTCGTTTTTAAGGATTATGCTTGCCTTTCCAGTGCTTAGGAGTATTAAGGAAAATAATGCTAAAATTATTACTTTTTATGTAGTTTATTCCTTCTTAAGTATTTTAAAATTATAAGTTTTTATTTTATAGTTAAGAACATAATATCTTAACTTATAGCCTATAATACACTTAAAAAAACATTTATAATAAAACCTATAAAAAATAAAATAAATAATTATTAAAAAATAATAAAAATATAATATTGTAGTAAAACATAAAATATTTCAAACTTATTATAAATATAATAATCTAATACTTAAAGGGTTTCCTCTGCACTTTCAGTGCTTGGGGGTGTAAGGGAGTAGTAATAGTATGGAATTTCTATTTTTTTAAGTATTTACTTTTTTCCTTATATCCTAAGATTTAGATTTATTTTTTCTATTTTACTAATTTTATATTTTTTTATTTTATTATTTTTTTTAAATATTTAATTTTTTTTTAAATTATTTTTTATTTATTTTTATATTGGATATAGTTTAGAAAATTATGTTCATGACTATAATTTTACTATTTTATTTTATTATTTTTTTTAATTTTTAATTTTTTTAAATTATTTTTTTTATAGGTTTAGAATAGACGATTTTTTAGAGTCATGAAAATAATGGAAATAATAAATGATTATATTATATCTCAAAATCTAAATTTTTAAGTTTAAAAACTATTTTCTTTAAATCTTCCATATTTTTAGTTCTAATATCCTTTTTTTGAGGAAATTTAAGTATTACCTCATCAAAAATATTGGTATTTAAAGGCTTTTTAATGAGGTAGTATCTTCTGGATATATGATTTATTCTTGCAGTTATAATCTCACTTAGGTAATTAATACAGGTGTATATATTACTCATATCATCAGTAATTAAATATCCTGACTCCTTTGATTTTAAAAATGCTATACCTACAATTACCTCATATAATGGTAATTTTATAAGTTCCTTAGATTCCAATTGTTTCTTTTTGAATTCATAAAGGGATATTGCTAAATCCTGGAGGTTTTCCCATTGCAAATTAAAATTTATATTTTTATTTTCTATGTCCTCCCTTTTAATTTTCCATAGGGGAACCTCCTGGTCATCTATTATTACTTTATGTTCCAAACATCTTTGAAATAATGCCTCATATACATCCATAATCCCACACAATGATATAAATTAATTTATAAATGCTTTACATTATACACTATAATGAATCTTTTAAGTATTCCTTAAGTTCTCCTATGGACATTCTTTCCTTTGATTCATTTATTGGAATAAAATATATGAATTTTGGGTTATCTGGGGTTCCCTTTAATCCTAAAACTATCATATCTACCTCAGGCTTAGTTGAATACAATCTAATAATTTCATTTACTGGATAGGATTTTTTATAAATGGGATATATTGATTTATTATTATAGTAAAGTGTTCCATCCTTGGGGATAAAGCCCTTGCCTATTAAATATTTTATAAATCCATCCTCTACTATATTATTTAGATTTTTCTCCTCCCTATTTTCTATTGTTATGGTACCTATATCATAATAATTATTAACATCCTTGTTATTATTATATTCCTTAGTGTTATATTTATTACCACTATCGTATTTTTTATTATCCTTAATATCTCTATCTCTATTACCTTCAGATTTATCAACTTCGCCAGGTTTCACAGGGATATTTTTTGCAAAATGTATCTCTATCTCTCCCTTACTTGATTCATCAGTTATCTTTATTTTTTTCTTTTTAATCTCCCTTAATATTACCTTAATGGATTTTTTAGATTTTCTATAGATTAGATAGATCACTATTAGGAATATAAGTACTATAATAAAGGGAGATAGCATTATTGCCAAGATTATAAGTAAAATAAATATTATAAGGAGAGATATAATTCCAGAAAATCCTGTTAATTTATATGTTTTAATCATTTTCCCACATAAAATTTTTATTTTTAATGAATATAAATATTAATAAAATTTTAAAATAATAATTAAAAAATTAATATAATATTTAATAAAAAAATTTTTAGAAATTATGTTAAATAAATAAAATCTTAAATCTATCTCTAAGGAATTTAAAAAAATTATAGATTTTATTAAACTTTTAAAGTTAATTTTTTTCTTAATCCTTCTATATTCTAAGGGATTTTCCCTGCATCTTACTTTGACGTAAGGGGCAATGCCACTCTTAAGGTATTCCTTTTAAAAATTGTTTAAAAAATAAATTTTATATTATTTTTTATTTTATTAATTCTAAATATTCATTTTTATTCTTTATTTTTATTTTATTTTTTATTGAATTGTAATAAATCTTTAATAGTCCTTTGTTTCATCTTTTTAAGTAAAATTAGGTATAAATAGGCCTGATTTTATAACTTCTATTAGATCTGCTACTTTTTAACACTCCTCCTACTTAGGATGTTTTATGAAGTAAGGTTTTTTAAGGAGTTTTATGTTTTTTATTAGATTTTTATATACTTGCTTCTTCTTTTTTAGATGTTTTATATTTACCTTTAAATTCCTTTTTTCCATTTTTGTTTATTTATATTTTTTATAATAATTTTTTATTAAGTTTTATTTTATTTTTATAATATTTATTATTTTTTTAATTACTTATTTTTTATTAAAATGCTCTAAATATTATAATAATTAAAAACAAAATAAATTATATAATTAAATATAAATTGAATACATTAAAACCATTAATAATCAAAACCAAGCCTCCAGTTTGGATTGGTTCTTTCTTTCATAGATTAATTTTTCCAATTTTTTAATATAGGGAATTACCCGTTTTTCTGAAAAATCCATCTCATCTATTAGGAATTTTTTCAGGCCCTCTACATCAGGATATTCCATATTTAATTTATAGTTATCCGTTATCTCAGGATTTTTGAATATGTTTTTTATTTTATGATAATTTGGAATATCCTTTACATATTCCTCCTTTATATTATTTTTTACAATATTTAGGGCTTTTTTTGGACCTATTCCCTTAATTCCTCCCACATTATAATCTGTTCCTATAAGTATTGCCACATCTATTAAATCCTCCAAGGTTATCCCTAAATGGTTTAATACCTCTTCCAATTCTATCAATTCCAATGGTTTATTTGAGGAGGTAATATTTCTAATAATTCTTGTACTCCCATATAGAAGGGCATCATAATCCTGGCTAACTACTCCATAGGCCTCTCCCTTTTTTACTAAGTATGAACATTGGGCCTCTCCCTCTGAGGGGGCATTTATGTAAGGTATTCCCATTAACCTCAATAGGTTCTTTGAATTTTCCACTATTTTTGGTTCTAAATAATTAACTCTCTTTGCATATTTATACATATCCTCTAAATTTCCCTCATTTTTTGCCTTTTTATACTCCTGTGCTGCCCTTTCCTTAATTTTTTTTCTTTCCTCTCGTGTTTCATATTTTAATTCTGGAGGTTTTCCATCAAATACCCATACTGGGGTAATCTCATATTCGAGAATATATATATTTTTATAGAATAGGCCATTATATATGGAGGTAATTTCTCCCTTTGAGTTTCTTAAGGGGCTACCGTCATTTAATCTAATACTTGATAGGAATTGGTACAAAATATTCATTGAATCAATTGCCAATGTTTTATTTTTTAAATCCTTTAAGAGTATTTCCCTTTTGGGAATTAAATCATTAAATTGTACTCCCATCTCCTCACCAGCAATATTGCCTGTTTATTATAATTTATATATTTTAAAATTATAATTACACATTTATTAATGTTATTTATATCATTTATATTTTTAATTTATTTAGGTTTAATTAATGCCATAGTGGTAATAAAAGAAAAAAATTTAAAAAAATAAATATTAAAATAAAATAAAAAAATATAATCTTAATTATTTGTAAGTAATAAAAAACTTTAATTTTCATTATAAATCAATGAAAAATAAAATTATAAAAATTTTAAAAGAATTAATTAATAAAAAATTAAGAAAATTTATAATTATCGCTATAAAATAAAAAGTAAGGAATAATAATTAAAATAGAATAGAAAATCTAGGTTTTAAAATACTTAAGAAGGAGCAAATAATAAAAAGTAGAAAACCTTGTCATTACCCTTCTTAATGCTCCCAAGCACTGGGAGGATGGGCAAATTCTCCCTGATAAAGAGGACATTTGAACTTTATGGTTAATATAAAGTAGAAAACTTAGAAATATTTCTCTTTATTGTTTATGTTTATTCTTTTTATTATGTTTATTAGTTATATTTTAGATTATAAGTTTAAAATATTATGTATTTAACTATAGAATTATAGTCAAGCACATAATTATCTAAACTCATACTTTATATAATAACATGAATATATTAAGTAATGATCACATAAAATATTTATGTTATAAATATAAC
>JAHEQB010000091.1 GCA_019561555.1 Methanothermococcus sp. SCGC AD-155-C09 | reverse complement strand
GGTAGAAGTAGTTTTGAAACCTACGTATTTCTCAGAAAGGTTCTTAAATACTGTAAAAACAGGCCAGAATTTGTTGTTGATAAGGGACCCTGGTATCCCTGGGCTTTTAAGGTATTGAGATTGAGATATAGGCATGAAACCTTTGGTAGNAGAAATGCAGTTGAAGAGAGAGCAAAGGGATTTTGGGAGAGATTTCCACATAACTCATCCTTTAATTCATCTCAGAGTTGGTTAGAAAGCTTTGTAGCATTCCATAATCTCTGGAGGTCATTAATTTGATAGTTCTTCTTGACAATTTATTAACTTGACAGTGCCCTAAAAAAATACCAAAAGTTTTATATAGGAGTTTATAGCCATATATTTAACTATAGTTAAAAAATTTAATTAAAGTTAAAATGGGTATTATTAAATACATTTTTAAAATTTTACAATTGCAAGGTGATGTTGCATGAGCAAAAATCAAAAAATAGTTGGCCTAACAGGGCAGCCTAATGTTGGAAAAACTACATTATTCAATGCATTAACAGGAATGTCTCAACGTATAGGAAATTGGCCAGGTGTAACTGTTGAAAAAAAGGAAGGTATATTAAAGTATAAAGACACTGAATTCAATATAGTGGATTTGCCCGGGATATACTCCCTAAAATCTGACTCCTTGGATCAAAAAATAGCCAGAGACTTTATAATTGAAAATGAAGACTCCATCTTGGTAGATGTAATAGATACAAACAATATAAACAGAAACCTATATTTAACCCTACAATTAATAGAACTTGGAAGATCACCAATAGTCTGTCTAAATTTCATAGATGAGGTTGAAAAACATGATGTAAAATTAGATGAAAAAAAACTTAGTGAGAAACTTGGAGGATTACCAGTAATAAAAACATCAGCCAGGTATAAAATAGGAATAGAGGATCTAAAGGAAGCAATTTATAACTATAAACCTATATCCTGTGAAATTAAATACTCTGAATTACTTGAGAACGCCATTGAAAAAATAGTGGATAAATTAGATGAATACCTAACTAATATTGATGAAAAATTTAAGAAGGTTCCAAAGAGATACCTTGCCTTATCCTTCCTTGAAGGGGACCCTGAAGTTGTAGAGTTATTTAAAAAGAATGGGGAGCTATTAAGTCATGCCAATAGAATAAAAGAGGAAATAGAAAGGGAAATAAAACATGATGTAGAAAGTTATGTTGTTGAACAGAGATATAAAAAAGCCGATGAGATATTAAAGGGAATTTGGACCGAGAGCATAGTTTATGATGATATTGATAAAATACTTCTACATCCAATTTATGGATTTGTAATATTTGCATTTATAATGTATATATTGTATAGTTTTGTTATAGGAGTAGGGGATATTTTTATAGAGTATATTGAAATGTTTTTTGAGTATTTGGGAGGATATGTAGGTGGGATAGTTCCAGAACCATACACAGGAGTTGTTGTAGATGGAATAATTGGAGGAGTTGGAGGAGTATTGGTCTTCTTCCCATACATAGCCTTTATGATGTTATCCCTTGCTATATTAGAGGATTGCGGATATCTATCAAGGGTAACAGCCTTATTTCATAAGATGATGGCAAAAATAGGCCTCAGTGGAGGTTCCACTATTCCTATAATGGTAAGTTTTGGATGTGCAGTTCCTGGATTAATGGCTACAAGGAGTATTTCTGATCCTATGAAACGACTTATTACAATATTGGTGGCTCCATTAGCTCCCTGTGCCGCCAGATTCGTAGTAATAGGATTTATGGCTACAGCATTCTTTTCCCAATATGCCAATTTATTTGCATTGAGTATTTTATTAATATCCCTTTCCCTAATGGGAATAATAGCCTATTTAATTAGTAAATTTATTGTAAAGGGAAAACCTGAGGAACCTATCTTTGAGTTACCTCCCTACAGATTGCCAGATTGGAATTATATACTTAAAAGAACCTGGGCATACAGTAAATCCTTCTTAAAGAGGGCAGGTACTATTATATTGGCAGGATCTATACTGTTCTACTATCTATTGAACTATCCAAATCCAGATAACAGTTATGGTATGATGCTTGGAAAGATGTTGGAGTCCATTACCCTATTGATGGGTATAGATTGGAGAGGGGCACTTGCATTAATATTTGGGATCATTGCTAAGGAATTGGTGGTATCTACATTGGAGATTGCCTACAATGGAAATATAGTTGGGGCATTAACTCCATTAAAGGCCTTTGTTTTAACCTTAGTAACAGTTGTATATATACCCTGTCTTGCCACTGTAGCAACCTTACACTATGAAACAAATAATTTGAAATGGACTCTATTTGCAGTGGGTTATAACTTAGCATTGGCAACAACTTTAGGGATAGTAGCCTACAATATTGGGCGATTACTGGGCTTTAGTTAAGTTATCTTATAATATTTTCGTAATATTTTTATAATATTTTAAAAAAATAATTAATAAATAATAATTTAAAAATAGATGGTGATAGTAATGGCGGATAGCCTTGCAGATAAAAAATTAGGCACATATACTGTTAAAGAAATAAAAAGTGCCTGTAATAAACTTTATAATTTAGGAATAGTGCCAGGTGCAAGAATAACTGTTATTTCAAATGATAGAGGACCAATTATTGTTAGAGTGGGTAATTGTAAGTTGGCCATGGGGCGAGGTATGGCAAGATCCATAATTGTAGAATAAAAATAATATATTTATGAACAGTAATTCCCATTGAGAATTATAAAAAATATAAAAATTTAATAAAAAAAATAATTAGGATAAATATAAAAAATTAAGATTTATAAAGTACCTAAAAAGAAATAAACAAATATAAAGTAAAGCCCTATTATTTATTTTTTTAATATTTGAGCATTGGAAAGGTAGGCAAAATCCATTAAGGATCTTATTATAGAAGTTATATTATTATTCTAAGTGAGAATTTAAAATATTATAAAAATAAAATTATCCCCTTAATATCCAATATAAAAGCACTAGAAACCCATTAAGGATATATACCTATTCATAAAAAATAAATTATAAACAAATTATCCTACAGTACTTAGGAATATTGGGAGATATATACATAACAATGGAGAATTTATATTTTTTTTATTATTTTATCATTTCCTTAAAGATTCTCCCCTTTTAGTGATTTATTTTTATTTTTTATATATTCCTTTAATTTTTTATTTTGATATAAATCATTATTTTTTTATTATCTTATTTTTTTAATTTTTATTAAGACATTGTATTTTTTTATTATATTTATTAATAACATTATGTCTTATCTGGACATGTCCTTATTTTTATTAATAATTTTTTTATTTTATTTTTATTTATTTTTATTTTATTATTTTGTTATAGACGTAAATTAAATATAGGTACAATTATACAAAAATATATTTATAACTCTTTTTTTAATAAATTATTAATAAATCAATAAATATGGTGATATTGTTGATAATAGTACCTGGTAGGAATTCCCAAGAGTTAGCCCACAAAGTCTCAAAATTAACTAACTATAAACTTTTAAGAACAGAATTTAAAAGATTTCCAGATGGGGAATTATATATAAGGATTCATGATAACGATACTATAAAAAATGAGGATGTAGTTTTTATACAAACCCAAAATAATCAGAATGATTCCATAGTGGAAGGTATATTAATAAGTGATATATTAAGGGAGGAAGGAGCAAGATCCATAACTTTAGTGGCACCCTATTTAGCCTATGCAAGGCAGGATAAAAAGTTTAATCCTGGAGAGCCTATAAGTATTAGAGGCCTTGCAAGAATATATTCCCAACTATTTGATAGGATTATTACCATAAACCCTCATGAGATCCATATAGAATCATTCTTTAAAGTGCCCTTTATATATGGAAGTGCAGTGGATAAGTTGGCAAGTTATGTAAAGGATAAATTAGATAATCCCATTGTACTCTCTCCAGATAAGGGGGCAATAAACTTGGCTAAGGTGGCCTCTGAGGTTATAGGTTGTGAATATGATTACTTGGAAAAAGTTAGAATATCTCCAAGTGAAATAAAGGTGGCCCCTAAGAACTTAGATGTAAAGGATAAAGGGGTTCTTATTGTAGATGATATAATATCCACAGGAGGAACTGTAGCAACTGCCATTAAAATGTTAAAGGAACAGGGAGCAAATAGAGTAATAGCCTCCTGTGTGCATCCTATTTTAATTGGAGATGCCCTTAATAGATTGTATGTAGGTGGTGCCGATGAGGTTATAGGTACAGATACCTTTCCATCACCTGTAAGTAAAATTAGTGTAGATGATGTTATTGTAGAATTGCTTAAAAGGATTTAGAGGAATAATGCCATATTATAAATAATTTTTTTATAAATACAACTATTTTTTATTATACTAAAATAAAAATTTTAATTTTAAAAAAATATTAAAAAATAATAATTATAAAAAATAATTAAAAATAGATAATTAAGATAAAAATAAATAATTTAAAATTCTAAAAATACCTAAAAAGAGGAAATAATAAAAAGTAAAAATTTTATCATTATTTTCATTGATGCCCCTATAAACTATGGAAAGGAGGGATTTTTTACAGAACTGATATTAAGAATCTTAGTTTAAGGTAAGGTAGGGATATATTTATAGTCAAGGATATAATAATTTAAACTCTTATGGATATAGCATCCATACTTAAAGGGTTTCCTTGGACATTCAGTGCTTAGGAGCGTAGGGGAAGGAGGGTAGTTATGGGATTTCTACTTTTTAAGTATATAATTTTCTTTTATTTCTCTAAATGTTTAATTTTTTCCTATATTTTAGGACTTAGATTATTTTAATTTTTTAATTTTATTTTTTTTAATTATTTTTTTATATTTTTATTTTTTTATATTTATTATAGTTTAAGAAATTATGTTCTTAACTATAAATGTCTTTCTTTTTATATATTATTCCTTTATTATATCCTGTTATATATTTAAGACTTCTATATTTTTAGTAAATCCTAATTTAAGCACCCTAAATATAGGAGTATATTTTTTTGAATTTTGAAGCAAGTTTTTCCCTTTTATCTATTACATTCTCCTCTCTGTACTGTAGTGCTCCAGTTGGACATGCCCTCTTACATAATTCTTCATTATGCATATAACATCCATGGCACTTGAATACCTTTCCAGTGTTGTTATCCATCCTCATAATACCAAAGGGACAGGCCTCAATACATAATCCACAACCTATACATACATCCTCTTTTACCACCACTTTATCTCCTATCCATTGGATAGCCTCTACAGGGCATACATTGTAGCAGGGAGCATCCTCACAGTGCATGCACTTTATTGGTATTTTATCTATGACGATTATGCCATTGGTAGGGCATGCCCTTTCACATCTTCCACAACCTGTACAGAGTTTGGCATTGGGTATTAATTTCATAATTTCACCGTTTTTATTAAAAAATATATTTTTATACTATGGTATTATAAACCCTTAATTTTTATATTATGTTATTTTTTATTTCGACAATTTACTATTTACATAAGCTGGAACAGTTATTTTTGATAGTATTGAATTGTTTTTTTTACTTCTCATATTATTTCCCAATTTAGAAATAACCTCAAGATGTTTATTCCTTCTATTGAATATTATGTCATTAATATCAATTACTTCTAAACACCTTTTAGAACATGCTTTGACACAGGCACATTCTCCATCTCTATCAACACATAGGGAGCATTTATGGGCTAAATCCACCATGGTTATGGCACCAAAGGGACAGGCTATGGCACATAACCCACAACCTATACATTTGGATTCATCTAAGTATATTACCTCCTCTCTACTTTCAATGGCCTCTACAGGACATACCTCCATACAGGGAGCAACAGTACAGTGCTGACAGACAATGGGAATATATCTATCATTATATTCCATTATTCCAATTCTACTGGTGCCATGTAATGACATGCATGCCTTAACACAATCACCACAATTATCACACTTATCATTGGCCATAATGATTTTTTTCATTTCTATTCCCTCCCTAAATTTAAGTATTTAATTATTAATAAAATAAAAATTAATCAATAAAAAAATTTTAAAATATTTTTTAATAAATAATAATAATTTTAATATAATTTTAAGATTTAGATTTATTTTTGAAATCAGACATAATCTAACTATAATCCTTTATTTAATAATAATAAAGAGAATAATATTATTAGGAAATACTTTAAGTCCATCTAACTTAGGTTAATTATGTGATTTATAGTAATTTCGTAAAGAAATCTGCCTCTTTCCCAGTGCTTAGGAACATAAGAGGCCATTGTAGATTTTTATTTTTTTTAAGTATTTAATGTCCTTTATATTTCAAAATCTTGATTATTATTTTATTTTTCATTATTTTATTTTTTTAATAATTTTAATTAATTATTATTTTTTTAATTATAGTCAAGCACATAATCTTTTAAACTTATTATAAATACGATAATCTCAATACTTAAGGGTTTTTCCTGCACTTACAGTGCTTAGGAGTGTAGGGAGAGGTAGTGATATAGAATTTCTATTTTTTGAGTATTTATTTCCTTTTAAATATTTTAAAATCTTTTATTTTTTATTTAAGCATTTTTTATCTTTTTAATTTTTATTTTTTTTATTATTTTTTTATTATTTATTTTTATAGTCAAGCACATAATAATTTAAACTTATGGATATAGAATCACATACTTAAAGGGTTTTTCCTGCACATCCAGTGCTTAGGGGTGTAGGGGAAGGAGGGTAGTTTATGGGATTTCTACTTTTTAAGTATCTACTTTCTTTTATTTCTTTAAGTATTTAATTTTCTCCTATATTTTGGGATTTAGGTTATTTTAATTTTATTTTTTTTAATTTTTAATTTTTTTTTAATTATTTTTATTTTATATCTTATTTTATTATTTTTTATTTGATATTCATTATATTCTTTTTATTATTTTATTCCAATCCTAACAATCTACATTTTTCATCTATATGCTTTTGGAGAATCTCAATATCCTCATCTGTTAAATGTCTATATCTCTTTTGCATTCTTATATATTCCTTTAAAGGTTTTCTCTTTGCAGGTTTGTAGGTGATCTTAAACTCTCCATTCTCAATCTCATAAAGGGGGAAAAGGCCTGTTTCAACTGCCAATCTTCCTATCTTTATGGTATTCTCTGTACTGTAGCCCCATCCTATGGTACATGGTTGTAATACATGAATAAATGTTGGCCCCTCAATATCACTGGCCTTTTTAACTTTTCTCATAAAATCCTCAGGATAACTTATACATGCTGTAGCAACATAGGGAATACCATGGGCTGCTGCAATCATGGCCATGTCCTTCTTAGGATTATCCTCACCTTTACTAACCTTTCCTGCAGGGGCTGTTGTTGCTGAGGCAAATAAAGGGGTGGAACTACTTCTCTGAACCCCTGTATTCATATAGGCCTCATTATCATACATTATATATACTATATCATGCCCTCTCTCCAAGGCTCCACTTAGGGCCTGAAAACCAATATCTGCAGTTCCTCCATCTCCAATTATAGGCATAACTACTAACTTTCTATCCTTATACTTGCCTCTTTTTTTTAGGGCCTTTATTGCCCTCTCTATTCCACTTGCCACGGCTCCTCCACATTCAAAGGCTGTATGTATCCAAGGTACCCTCCAGGCACTCTCAGGGTATGGAGTAGTAAATACCTCTAAACAACTTGTGGAATTCACCACTATGGTGTCCCTTCCTGTGGTTTTTAATGCCATCCTAGCAACAATTGAGGCTCCACAACCTGCACATCCCCTATGACCAGGGGCGAAGTATTCCTCTCTTGGAAATTGCTTTTTATCCATCATTTTATCACCAATACTATTTAATAATAAATAAAGATTTGATAAATAAAGATTTAGATAATAATTCTTTATTCCTTAAGATTTATCCATTTAGTTTCTCCATCCTTTGCTCCTTCAACATGGCTTATAATCTCTTCTATGTCTTGAGGGGTAATATCCCTTCCCCCTAAACCTACAATATAATTACATACTTTTTTATTCTTTAAAACAGAGGATACATCAATACCTAAGGCCCCCATATTGAATCCTAAGGAAATATTCTTATCCAAAACTGCCACATTATTAGCATCCTTCAACATCTCCACTACATCCTCCTTAGGGAATGGCCTATAGGTTCTTATTCTCAACAAACCAACATTTTTTCCCTTCTCCTTAAGTTCATTTATGACGTATTTTATTGTTCCACAGACACTACCCATGGCCACAAGTACAGTATCTGCATCCTCTAAGTTGTATCCCTCAACTAATCCATTTCCATACTTTCTATTGAATAATTTATAATATTCCTCATTAACTCTCTTTATAACTTCCCTGGATCCCTCTATGGCATCATTTAGATCTTTCCTTGTTTCCATATAGCACTCTGGCACACCTACAGGTCCCTGGGTAATTGGCCTATCAGGATCCAAATAGGCATGCTTAGGCTCATAAATCCCTAAGTATTCTCTAACCTTTTCCTCATCAGGTATGGCAACAGGCTCCACTGTATGGGTTAATATAAATCCATCTATATTAACCATAACAGGCAACAGTACCTCCTCATCCTCGGCAATTTTAAAGGCCTGTACTACACTATCTAAGGTTTCTTGATTGTCCTCGGCATAGATCTGTATCCATCCACTATCCCTTTCGGCTATGGAGTCCTGTTGATCACACCATATATTTATAGGTGCTGAGAGTGCCCTATTTGTGTTTAGCATAACTATGGGTAATCTCATACCTGAGGCTATATATAACATCTCATGCATTAGTGCCAATCCCTGGGATGCTGTTGCTGTAAATGTTCTTACCCCAGTTGCAGAGGCTCCTATACAGGTGGCCATTGCTGAATGCTCACTTTCAACCTTAACAAATTCAGCATCCAATTCTCCATCGGCCACATATTTTGCCAGTGCTTCAACACAGTGTGACTGTGGGGTTATTGGATATGCCGCAATAACTTCGACATTAGATAACTTTGCAGCCATTGCGGCTGCTGTAGTTCCTGTAATAATATCTATTTTCTCCATATATTCTCACCTACTTCTCTTCCCTAGTACTTGTTAATGCATTTACTGGACATTCATTAACACATATTAGACATCCTTTACAGTAATCATAATTTATTTTAAAGTCTCCATTTTTGTCCTCATATATGGTACCCTCTGGGCAAAATATGTAGCAGTTTTCACATTTAATACATTTTTTATTATCTAAGATAGGCCTAAAGGTTCTCCAACTTCCAGTTTTATTTTTATTAGTACTTCCAGGTTCATATATGATGGCTGCAATTGTAACCATAAATTTCACCTTAAATTTTATTTTAAATTAATATCTTTTTAATTTTTTTATTTTTTATTTATTTAATTTTTATTTTTTATATTTTAATTATTCTTTATTTTTTATGGTATTATATGCCACTTCAGCAGCCTTAGCATTCTTTTCTCCAAGTTTTCCTTTGAATGTGTTTAATATGGCCTTTTTAACAGAATCTATTGATACAATATCTGTGGCCCCTATAAATGCCCCTAACATGGTAGTATTAACTATGGGAACACCAAGAATATCCAATGCTATCCCTGTGGCATCTATTGTATAGGTCTTAAACCCTAAATCCATATCCTCCTCAGTGGTATTTACCACAACAGTTCCATCTTTTTTTAATCCCTCTACAACATTAACTGCACTTAATAGGCCAGCATCCTGAACTACCACATAATCAGGATTGTATATTTGGGATCTCAAAATAATCTTTTTATCATCTATCCTAGTAAATGCCATAACTGGGGCTCCCCTTCTCTCAACTCCAAAAAATGGAAATCCCTGGGAATACTTACCATCATAAAAGGCAGATGTTGCTAAAATCTGGGCAGCAGTAACTGCACCTTGGCCACCTCTACCGTGAAATCTGATCTCTATCATAGATTCACCTCTATAATTGGAATTTAAATAAATAATAAAAAATATTGATCATTATTAATCATTACAAATGTTATAGAATATAGTATATAAACCTTTTTATTGTTCTACAATTGACGTAATTGATATATGCAATAGGTAAATTAAAAAAATAAAAAAATATTAATAAAAAAATAATAAAATAATTTATAAAAATAAATAGAAATAATATAATTTTAATAGTTAAATCTTAATTTAATGGGGGAATAAAGTTAATTACATCAGGGATTATTGTATTACTTAGTCTAACATCTTAAAAACCTATAAGGGTGACACTATTAAAAAATATCTATGGATAATAGCATTGGGTATATTTATATATTTTATATTCTTTAATGGCGATAATAAATCAGAGGAATGGTATAACAAAGGAATTGATCTTCAGAACGAGAGAAATTATAAGGAGGCAATAAAATATTACGATAAAGCCTACAAAATAGATTCAGGATTTGCGGCTACGTGGAACAATAAAGGAGTTGATTTCCATAATCAGGGGAAGTATGAGGAGGCAATAAAATGCTATGATAAAGCCTTAGAGATAGATCCGCGGCCTGCCCTTACGTGGTATAACAAAGGACTTGCCCTTGCTAAGCTGGAAAGGTATGTTGAAGCAATAAAGTGCTTTGATAAAGCCTTGGAAATAGATCCAAGGTTTGCGGATGCATGGGTCGGCAAAGGAGTTGCTCTTAGTGGTCTGGTAAGATACACAGAGGCAGTAGAATGTTATGATAGGGCACTGAAAATAAATCCAAGGTATGCCCTTGCGTGGTACAACAAAGGAAATACCCTTGTTAAGATGGGAAGATATACTGAGGCAATAGAATGCTTTGATAAAGCATTAGAGATAAATCCACGGGATGCAGGAGTGTGGGACGGCAAAGGGGTTGCCCTTCATTACCTGGGAAGATATTCAGAAGCAATAACATGCTATGATAAAGCCTTGGAGATAGACCCAAGGCTTGCAGATGCATGGTATAACAAAGGACTTGCCCTTGATAAGTTGGGAAGACATACAGAGGCAAAGGAGTGCTATAATAGGGCACAGAGGTTAAGGTAAGAAGAAATTAAAAAAAGATTATGGAGAAGTAAAAAATAAAATTTTATAAAAGTAGATTTATACAAATTAAGAAATATTAATCATTAGGGTCTTCTTTATATTCCCATCTAAATAATTTCTAAATACTCTCCTTTTATATTAAATCTAAATTCAGATACCTTCCTCATTAAGGGGACAGAAGGAAAATGCTTATTTACAACAAATACTAAATTATAGGAGTGNAATCGTGNTAGAATAAAAGACATTTCCTATAATCTAATTTATTTAATAAATTCTCTATCCTACCACTCAGATAGTTTCTGAATATCCTTCTTTCCCCTGAAACCCATTTTAAGTGTCATTCCTATTAATAAAATGGAAATAGAGCACCTCTTTTTAA
>JAHEQB010000090.1 GCA_019561555.1 Methanothermococcus sp. SCGC AD-155-C09 | reverse complement strand
ATTCCTAGCTAAAGCTTTCTTTACATCTCTTGTTTCCAGTTTTCTTATGATTTTTTTCAAAAGATCCCACTTTTCGTCTCCTTCTACTGGAACTATTGGCAATTTCATATTCAATCACCAATAATAATAAAAGTTCTTTAGATATATAAATTTTACGGTTTATGATTAATTTATTTCTTATTTGGAGTGATATGGTTTTGTCCCGTTAGAAGGGGAGGGTAGATTGATTGTTTATTTATAGTATGGAGCGATCTGAATAGAGATTGAATTGCAAGTTGACAGAATACCCTAATTAATCATTTATACATTTTAATTTTTTGTAATAATTTTAAAAAAAATAATAAAAAATTATAAAATCTATTATTTATTTTTATTTTTTATTTTTTAAAAAAATTTTATATTAAAATAAAAATACAACAATGGAATGAAAGGAGTATATCAAATTAAAACTACATATACTACTATGAAGATTTATAAAGTCCATATCTAAATGTTTTAAAGTTCTTAGAATATAATAAAAAATAAAAAACTACTCCCTATATTTTAATACCATCTCCTGAAAAAGATCCCTTTGAAATATCTCTATTTTACCTTCATTTGCAAGATATAGGGAAGGTAGGAAATACTTAATTAAATTTTTTTTATCTGGGAATTTTTCCTGAAAAATAAATACCTTTTCTCTCTTAACCTCTGAAATTAAATGTTCCATAAGTTCAGAAACATCATATTCCTCTTCCATTTCCTCCATTACATCATAGAGCAGAATCTCCCTTTTGATCCTTTTACTCCCTTTACTCTTTTTAATTTTTTTAAGTTCTGATTTTAAGGTATTTACTAAGTCATTAAATGTTATTTGTTTTTTAATTTTTTTATTTTTAATGGATTTAGAATCTTTATTCTCTAAATCCCTGTTAATCTCATCCCCCCCATTTAAACTGTTATTGTAATTGAGATTATCTTCACCCTCTTCCAAGTATTCCTCAACTTCATAATCCTCCCCTTCATAAAAGGTCTCAGATTCCTTGTCTTCAAATGCAATCTCACATTCATTGTAAAGTAATTGGGATTTCATTCTTAATAGTATTCCTCCAACAAGCACCACATCTGCAGATAGTCTTATATCGAATTTTTTAAGTTCTTTAAGTGTTTTTATATATTCATCGGCTATCTCGGCAATATTGATATTCCAAGGTTCAATATTTTTCTTATCAATACTTTCCTTTATTATTCTTATCCAAAGTTCAAATTCCATAAATATCACGATATATAATCCTAATGGCCTTTAAAAGAACATCCAATATAATAGGGGTATTGCCACAATTGCCCATATTATTGGGTTCCAGGATAGGACCTTTGAGCCATCAAAGGGAGGTATAGGCAATAAATTAAAGGCTGCCAAGTAGAGATTTATATGTACTCCAAGGTTTAGTATCAGGGAAATAACACTGTAAGGGGGCATAAAAATGGAGAGCATATAGAACACAGTAGCCAACAGTATATTGGACAATGGACCTGAAAGGGCTATTAGACCATTCTCCCTTGAAGTTAGATAGTCTTTGTAGATATACACTGCCCCTGGGGCTATAAAGGTAAATCCCAATAGTACTTTTAAAATTAGTGCTATAGCCAACCCTTCAAACCATGCCCTAAATTCACTATAGGCCCCAAAATATCTTGCTACAGTTCTATGGGCCAACTCATGGAAAATAAAACTACTACCTACAATAAGTATGGCTATTATGAGGTTATACAGGAATGTTGGGTCATTGAATATATATAATCCCCTTCCAGGCCATGCAAAGATCAAGGCTATTGCAACTGTGGATATGATCAGATCTCTAATCTCATGGGAAGAAAAATGGAATATGTTATTATTCATTCTATCACCGAAAATATTACAACATCCATAAGAGTTAAACCCTATAATATTTTATGTTTATTTTGAGTTAGGATTTTTTAATTATAGTTAAGCATAATATTTTAAACTTTAATTGATTACATATATAACCAATAAAAGGATGGTATTAATAGAAAAAATTACTGTAAATATCCCCACCATACCTTAAACTAAGGTTCTTAATGCCAGTGCTATCAAGAAGTACCCTTTCCCTAGTGCTTAGGGGCATTAATAAGAATAATAAAGAGATTTCTACTTTATATTATTTATTTTTTTAGGTATTTTTAAAATCTTAGATTATCTATTTTATTTTTTTTATTATTTTATTTCCATTTATTTTTTTTATTAATAATTTTTAAAAATTTAAAATTATTTTATTTTTTATTTTATATTATTTTTATTTTTTTATTATATTATCATTTTATTATTTATTATCTTTTATTATCCTATATTATTTTATTACTCATTATTTTAATCTTACTCCAAAGGTCCCAAGTACTTATTTAGAAGTCCCATTCTTTTCAAATATTTAAGAAATTGATTAGGTTTGTTGTACTCCCTTATTAAGTTTCCTAAGGAAGCATCCCCTCTACAGAGCACACACTGTACAACCATGGAGTTGAAGTTCTCATAACTAACCTGGATACCACATTTCCTTAGGGATTTTTCAATATATCTAATATTATTCTTGGATTCCATATTGAAGGGCTCTTTTTCAAACTCAGTGCATGGTTTTGGAATAAATGGATTAATACTAATGGATACCCTTCTAAATTCCCTTTTAATACTTTTGGATAGGTTTATTATTCCCTCAATATCCTCTTTTTCCTCAGTGGGCAATCCAACCATATAGTATAACTTTATACTATCTATGTTATTAATCTTTGCAATTTCCAAGGCCCTTTCTATATCCTCCAGGGATATATCCTTTCCAATGTAATTCCTTAATCTCTCACTTCCTGCCTCTGGTGCAATAGTTAAAGTCTTAATATCCAATATCTCTAAGAGTTCTTCACTTACAGTATCAGCCCTTAATGAGGATGGAGATATTGGAATATTGTGGTTTTCCCTTATATATTGACACAATTCCAATATATGCCTATAATCCCCAACTGAGGGGGCTATGAGGGCTACCTTGTCTGCCTCAGTATATTTTAATCCCTCATCAACGAGATAGGTTAAATCTTCCAATCTTCTAAATCTTGGAGGGTAGTATATACCCTTGGCCATGCAGAACTTACATCTCCTTGGACAACCCCTACCTATTTCCAATAAAAAGGCCTTTCCATAGGCTCCTGATGGATGGGTAAATTGAACTATTGGATAATCCTCTATCCCAAGTTTCTTAGGGTATATCCTCTTTATCTTTTTAAAATCCTTCCTATTCCTACCATGGTATTCTGGATAATAAACCCCCCTTAGGTCCCTCCCTCCATTAATTAAATCATACATAATACTGCTATCCTCAATCTCCCCTATTACAAATGCATCAAAAAAATTACTTAATGGTAGGGGATTTGCAATACTACAGGGCCCTCCTCCAATAAATATGGCCTTTGGATTGTTAATTCTAAGTTTTTCTATTATTTTAACTACGTTGAAGTAATCATTCTCATACTGTAGGGTAATGATTATGGCATCCTTATTTTTTATTTGGGAATAATTCTCTAAAAAGTACATATCACAACGAATATCCTTATATTTATTTAAGTGGTGGTAGAGTACATGCATTGCTAAACAGGATATTCCCCCTTTAAATTTATTAGGATATAGTAATGCTAAGTTTTTCATAATTCTGCCTAAGTTTAAGATTATTTATAAAATATAATAAAAATAAATAAAATAAATAAAATTAAAAATATAAATGAATATATTGAAATATAAAAGGTATAATAAAAATAATAATATTAATTCTAAAAGATAAAAGATAAATACATATTTCTTAATACTAAAAAGGATAAGGTATCGATAAAAAATACTTAAGTCCCTCTAACTTAGCCTAATACGAAGTTCATAATGTCCTACTTCCCATCAAAAATAATATATAATAAAATAACCTATATTCTTGCATCTACACTTCAATGGAGTTATAAAGGTTGATTATACTCACTTTATCGAAGAGGAATCATTCCCTAAGATAGATAACTGCTTCCCATCAAGGATAATACTTTTCCTGCACTTCCAGTGCTTAGGGATGTAGGGGGAAGGGATTGTGATGTGGAATTTCTACTCTTAGTATTTACTTTTTTATTATATTTTTTAAGATTTAGATAATTTTATTATTTTTTTAGGTTATTTAATTTTATTTTTTTAATATTTTTTTGTTTATTTTTATTTTTTATATTTAGATTATAGTTTAAGAAATTATGTTTTTAACTATAATCCTTCAAAGGATTACCTTTTCCCAGTGCTTAGGAGCACTTAAGGGAATAATAATTGGATCTTTTAATTTTTATGTTATTATTTTTTCTTAAATTATTTTATTTTTTATATTTTTATCTTAATTACTATTTATTTTTTATTTTAATTTATTTTATTTTTTAATAATATTTTTTTTGGATTTCTAATAAAAATTAATTTTTTACTAAGATAATTTAAGACTAATTGGTATTCCTCCTAAGTTAGGTTGGGAATACCCTCTTATACGCCATACTCCATCATACCTCCAATATCTTTAAATTCTTACTTAAGTATGCCTTCCCAATACCTGATTTAACTTTGCCCACTTCAAACCCATAGCAACCATACTTATGAAGTATATCTATCATATCCTCAACATATTCCCCTTCTATGGAAATAAATAGACCTCCTGCAGTTTCTGCTCCATATCCCTCCAGTAGTGGATGACCAAATAGGGAAGCAAGATAATCACTTCCCTTTATCACTGGTAGAGAATATATCTCAATATCAACCTTGCTCTCTTTTGCTACCTCATTGCCATGTCCCAATATACCAAAGCCAGTAATATCTGTCATTGCATGGGCAATTTTTTTTCCCACTTCTTCTTCCAGTTTTCTAAGGGCTAAAAGTCCCTTTTTATTGGAAAATGTCATTAATTCAATACCTTTATTAATTATTTTTTCCCTTTCTGATTTTTCCATATCCAATAAATCATAATACTCTGGTTCTACCCTTGAAAGGGCCATTGCACTTTGGGTACCTAAGGGCTTTGTTAATAGGATTTTATCTCCTTCCTTTGCTCCCCCTTTTGTAAGTATATCCTCCTTAGTACCAATACCTATTACAGCACCCCCTATAAGAGGCCAAGGATTTACTATGGTATGTCCTCCTATTATTGAAGCGTTATCCTCCCTACAAAAATCTTGAAACCCCATTAACATTTTTTTAGATATTGTCGCTGGAAGAGTCTCAGGTATCCCCATAATTACCAGTACTCCAGTTATATCCAGTACCCCCATGGCATAAACATCACTTGTGGAATTACAGGCTGCAATCTTTCCTTGAATATAGGGGTCATCCACTATAGGGGTAAAAACATCAACAGTTTTTACAATTGCCATGTTATTTCTAATAACTACTGCTGCATCATCACCTAATCCAATATAGATATTTTTTAAATCCTCCTCTGAAACTATCCCCTTTATAAGGTATTCCAATTGGGTATTGGGAAGTTTGCATGCTCAACCGTGAAGTTTTACCATCTTGGTAAGTTTTATCTCGTTGAATTTATCTGATATAATAATCACCAAAATATTTAATAATTTATAATAAAAATAATAAAAGAATAAAATATTAATAAAGAAATAATACTTTAAATACTTGTTTTAAAATAATATAATACTTATCCAATCCCATAAAGGGCATATAATTTTTCAAAGAGAACCTCCTTAAAAAATTTATTTATTTTTTTCTTTGGATAGTCATAACTTCGGGCTATGGAGTATATCATTTTTTCACTGCCACTGCCATACTGAGCAGCCTTTTTAGGCCTATTGGCTATATAGTTAGGAATATATTCCTTTGCTAAATCCCTTAAAATTATTTTTCTCTCATTTTTATTTATTTTATATTTTATAGGTAGGGACAATCCAACTTCAACTACACTCTTATCAAGAAAGGGTATCCTTAATTCAACACTATTTGCCATTGTACAGTGATCATCCCTTTCAAGATTTACTTTATGGATATTCATTAAATCATTGTATAGTATTTTTTTAAGTTCTTCCTCTCCCTTGTTATCCAATATTCTGTTATACCTATTGTAGCCACCAAATAACTCATCTGCTCCCTGTCCTGATAATACTACCTTTATATTGTCCTCCTTAGCCATTTCTGAGGCTGCATATATTGGAATTCCAACTGAAAGTTTTATTAAATCAATATCATCAATTGCATAGGTTACATTCAAAAGATAATCCTCATATTCCTCCCTTGATATAATTTTTTTTCTAAGTTCTAACCCTAAATCCTTTGAGGCCCTTTCAGCATATAGTATATCCTCACTTTCTTCCAACCCCACTGAATATAATACCACATCGCAGTATTCTGAGGCCATTTTTGCTATAAGGGTACTATCTACCCCTCCAGAAAATATTATTCCAACCTTATCCAATCCCCTTACTCTCTTGGATACTGAGTTCCAAAGGGCCTCCTCAAGTTCCCTTTTACAAACCTCATAATCTACAATGCCACTGTCCCCAGATACATTTAAATAATCCATTCTTATTTTCTGAATATTTTCTTCAATAAAATATTTATTATCATCTAAATCATATATTAATTGGCTATTTGGGTTTAAAGACATTATTGGGTAGTTATAGGATTCTTCAAAGGACATTTTATCAATAGAAGTTAATAAATACCATAATGCCTTTTTCTCAGAAGCAAAGGCAAAATATTTTTTATTATCAATGTAAAATAAGGGCTTTACTCCAAAGGTGTCTCTGCCTAATACTATTTTATTCTCATGTTTATCATATATACAATAGGCATATTCCCCATCTAATTCATAAAGTATTTCCTCCTCATAGCAATGTAATATTACTTCACTGTCAGTATCACTGTTAAAATCATGTCTATCCTGTAAATCATCCATAAGTTCATAGTAGTTGTATATCTCCCCATTACATATTACCCATATACTTTCATCCTCATTTGGGATAGGTTGGCTTGCACTGCCTACAATTGCCAATCTATTATGTCCCAATCCCAATCTATTGGATTTATTAAAATCTATGGAAATATCCTGAAATTCTTTAAAGTAAATAACTTCATCATCAAACATTACTCCTGAGGCATCTGGGCCCCTATGTTTCAATATCTTCATAATATTCAATAAATGTTCCTTTAATTTCCCCTTACTACTACTGGGGTCTTCTTCATCATCCTTTAGGATTATTCCCGATATTGAGCACATATTTAATCCCTTAAATTAAAAAAATATTATTAATTTTTTATTTACTATTATTTTTTAATAAAAAAATTATTTAATATTAAATAATTTATTTTAAATCAAGTTCCTTTATCAATAATCCAATTTTTGAGGGATTTACAATGTTTATATCTATTTTTTTATCTTTTACTGTTATTTCCAATGTCTTATCTCCTTCAACAGATAATTGAAAACCTACATTCCTTTTTTCAAGTGTTTCTATTAGGTCCAATATTAACTCTTTGTTCATAATTCCACCTTTTTATTTTTAATATGGTTAAATGCATAATATTTAACTTAGGGTTTATAATAAAAATAATGATAAAATATTAATAAAGAGATAATTTAAGGCCATGTCTACATTAGCCCAACTATGAACTTTCATAATACATTTTGTTGTAGAACTATCTCTCTCCCAGTGCTTAGGAGTATCAGGAAGTAATATAGAATTTTTACTTTTGATTATTTACTCTATTTTAAGTATTTTAAAATCTTAGATTTATTCATTTTAATTAATTATTTTTTTATTTTTTAATTATTTTATATTAATTCTTTATATTCTATCATATTTTTTTAATTATACTTATATTGCACATAATATATTTATTTATTTTTATTTTATTGCTTTTATTGTTAGTTATTATACTGTCTATTATTTTAATATTTTAATATTTTTTCGCTTATGATTTATTATTATATTTTTTATAACCTATTAAATTTATCATAGGCATCTTCTGCAGCAAGGGCTATGGGATCCACTACCATGGAAACAGGGGGGGCATAGCAGAATTCCATATTGCTTAGATCTTCACAAGTGATATTTTTTAAAATTCCCAAAGACATGGCATCTATTCTTTCAGATACTCTTTCTCCCCCTACAATCTGACAGCCTATTATGGTTTTATTCATATCAAATATTAATTTTATGTATATGTTTTTTCCCCCAGGATAATATCTTGCCCTTGTAAAGGCCTTTGATTTACCAACAACTACCTCAAGCCTATTTTGATGGGCTCTAAGTTCACTCATACCTGTGCCCCCAACTTCAATATCTCCAATTTTTGATACCATGGCATTTAAAACTGGATTAAATTCTGCAGGAACTCCAGCAATATTTTTTCCAGCAACCTTTCCCTGTCTTAGGGCAGTTGTCCCAAAGGGAGATAGGGTTATCTGTTTTGTGATATAATCCCTAGTTTCCACACAATCTCCAACGGCATAGATGTTTGGAATTGTTGTCTGCATTTTACTATTTACCTTTATTGCAAATCTTCCTATTTCACATCCTGCCTTTCTGGCCAATTCAACATTTGGCCTTGTTCCTGTGGCCATTATTACCATATCACAGTTATAAATTTCATCATCTATTATTGCCCCCTTTACTCTATTATTCTCATCCCCAAGGATTTTGCCAAGGGGCTTTTCCAATAATACTTTAATTCCTAAGTCCTCAGTTAGATAGTTCATAACCTTTTTTGCCATATCTATATCCAAAGCCCTTGGCAATACCTGGGGAGCCATTTCAACAATAGTTACCTGAAGACCCAATTTCTTTAATGCGTATGCCATTTCAAGACCTATGGCACCTGCACCGGCAACAATGGCATTTTTGGAGTTCTCTGCATATTTTTTTATTCTCATTCCATCTTCAATGGTTTTTAAAGCAAATACTCCCTCTAAATCCCTTCCCTCTATTGGAGGAATAAATGGCAGTCCCCCAGTAGCAATAACAAGATAATCATAATTTAAGGTCATTTTAAAGTTATTATCAGTATCCTTGTTATTTTCTTTATTATTATTATCTTCATTATCATTATTATTATCTTTATCATCCTTAGGATTCATACTTTTATTACTGCAGTATGTTATCTCATTATTATTGGAATCAATATCAATTACATTGGATTCTGTTATTATGTTAATATTTTTATTTTTTTTATAATCCTCTGGAGTATGCATTATTATATCCTCAAATGAGGGTATCTCATTGGCAATAACATAGGGTAGGGCACAGGGCGAGTATGCTATATACTTTTCCCTTGTAATTACAAATATCTCCATATCTTTATTGTATTTCCTTATTGTTGATGCAGTTGTTAAACCACCAGCACCACTGCCTATTATAACAGTTCTCATAATCCACCTTTAATTATTTTAAGTCAAACACATAATTTTTAACTTTATCTATAATATTATAACAAAAGGATATGTGGATATTGATAAAGAGAAATACTTTAAGTCCCTCTATCTTAATTTAATGAAATTTCATAATATATAATGAATAAATTTCTATTTATTTTGCGATTCTCCATTTTAAGTATTTTTAAAATCTCAAATTATTTTATCTTAATTATTTTTTATTTTTTTTATTATATTTTTTTAATTATTTTTTTTGGAATAAAGTTTTTTGGTGCAAATGGTTTTTTAGGCCATAATTGATTATACATGGAAATATTTATTCTTTCTTAAATAAATTTTTTATGTGTTTTATTATATATTTATTTTATTGTATATATTTCTCCCAATACTCCTAAATATTGTAGGATAATTTATTTATAATTCATTTTTTATAAATTATTCTTAAAAAAAATTCTATTTCTTTAATGCTTCTTCTATATAAAGGTTTAAAAAGATAATTTTATATTATTTTCTTATTTTTATTTTAATTCGTTATATTTTTTTATTTTTTAATTTATTTTAATTATTTTTCCAAATGTTTTTTTTATTATAATAATTTTATAATAATTTTTATATTTTTTATTTATATTTCTTTATCTGGACACGTCTAGTTTATATTAACAAAAGTTTTATATACTATAATATTTTTAGTTATTTCATTATTTTTTATATAGATAAAATAAAATATTAATTTAAATATTGAGAATAGGAGGTAAAAACATGCCTGCTCCACGATACAGGTCAGGATCCTTTAAAAAAATATATAAAAGGGGCCCTGGAAATAAAACCTTGATACATTATAGGAGAAAAAAACCATCAAAGGCAAAGTGTGCCTCCTGTGGAATTACATTAAATGGAGTTCCAAGGGGAAGGCCACATGAAATTGCAGAACTATCCAAAACAGAGAAAAGGCCAGAAAGGCCTTATGGTGGCTATCTTTGTCCAAAATGCTTAAAAAGATTAATGATAGAAAGGGCAAGAAATCTATAATATATAAATAAATAATAAGAAATAATAACAAATAATAAAAGATAATAACAAATAATAAAAGATAATAAAAATAGGATATATTCTACATTCCATAAGGTAGGTGTTGGAATGATAATAACCATTGGAGGATTGCCTGGAACTGGAACCACAACAATATCCAAGTTAATATCTAAGAAATATGGATTAAGGCATGTATGTGCTGGATTCATATTTAGAGAGATGGCAGAGAAAAGAAACATGGGATTGCAAGAATTTAGTAAGTATGCCGAGGAACATCCAGAAATTGACAGAGAAATTGATGAACGTCAAATTGAGATTGCAAAGGAGGGAAATGTAGTCCTTGAAGGAAGACTTGCAGCCTGGATGTTAATGAATAATAATATAGAACCTACCCTGTCTATATGGTTAAAGGCACCTCCAATGGTTAGGTGTAAAAGAATAAGTAATAGGGAAAAACAGGATATGGAAAAAGCCATGTTGGATATGGTAGAACGGGAGAAAAGTGAAAAAAAACGATATAATGAAATATACAACATAAACATAGATGATTTATCCATATACAATATAGTAATAGATTCATCACTTTGGAATATTGAGGGAGTATTTAATATCATCTGTGAATGCATAGATAACTTAAACCATAAATAAGATGATAAATATCCCTCCCAATTTTAAGGATGAATTGTAATTGGCGACAATTACAACAACAAAAATTAGGTGAGGAAAAATGTCAGCAATTGAAGTAGGAAGAGTTTGTATTAAAACCTTAGGTAGAGAAGCAGGAAAAACCTGTGTTATAGTAGATATAATAGATAAAAACTTTGTTTTAATAGATGGAAATGTTAAAAGAAGAAGATGCAATATAAAACACATTGAGCCAACTGATAAAAAAATAGATATTGAAAAAGGGGCCTCAACTGAAGAGGTAAGATTGGCATTGGATACAGTAGGCCTGTTATAACCTCCTATTCTATTTTTTTATAATTTTTTTATTATTTTTAATTAAATCTTAGTTCCCATCACCTATTAAGGATAGAAATTAAAAGATTATCAAACTAAGAATAATCTTAACAAATGGACCCCTTCTACATATGTTTTTTTCCAGTACTTATGTAAAGTAGGTTAATATACCTTCTATCTGTTACACAGGTTATCTTGTAGCCGTGGTATCAACTTATTATATCTAATTTTGGGAATAGTTTCTCTTCAATAAAGTGAGTATAAGAATGCTTTATAACCCCATT
>JAHEQB010000089.1 GCA_019561555.1 Methanothermococcus sp. SCGC AD-155-C09 | reverse complement strand
TATCGTGATTACACGCCTATAATTTAGTATTTGTTGTAAATAAGCATTTTCCTTCTGTCCCCTTAATGAGGAAGGTATTTAGATTTAGATTTAATATAAAAGGAGAGTATTTAGAAATTATTTAGATGGGAATATAAAGAAGACCCTAAGATTATAATTATTTCCCTCTCTAATGGTATTTTTATCCAATATCTCCTCTACAATAAAATCCTCTGGGACCTGTCTAATTTTCATAATATCTTACCAATTTATAGTTGGGATTAGTATATTAACCAATTTGAGCATGATTAATTCAAATTATATTAATAAATTATAAAAAATAAAAATAAAATAAATAAAAAATAATAAATTATAATTAAAAAATTAATATATATTTTTATCTTAATTACTCTGCTATTTTTTTATTTTTTATTGGATTTTTTATGTTTAGGACTATAATAGAAATGAGATTTAAATTACAATTCCTTAAATACCTCCTCAATGGCATTTAAGGTTAAATCCACTACCTCATTATCATGTTTTATAGAGGTAAAGCAGCATTCAAATTGTGAAGGTGCTATAAATACTCCCCTATCCAAAAGACCATAGAAGTACTTCATAAACCTCTCAGTATCACTTCTTTTGGCACTTTCATAATCCTTAACTTCATCACTATTGAAGTATATTTGAAACATGGAGCCTATCCTATTCACTTGATTTGGAATATTGTTTTTATCTGCACATTCTTTTATAAATTCACTTATTTTTTTAGAGGATTTAAAGGTTTTACTGTAAAACTCGCCATTAAGATTTTTCAATGTTGATATACCTGCTGCAATGGATATTGGATTTCCATTAAAGGTGCCTGCCTGATATATGGGCCCATTTGGCGAAAGATTTTCCATAATATCCTTTCTACCTACAATGGCCCCTATTGGAAAACCCCCTCCCAATATCTTACCTATGGTGGCTAAATCTGGAGTAATTCCATAGTATTCCTGTGCTCCTCCAGGAGATAGCCTAAATCCTGTAATTACCTCATCAAATATTAAAATTATATCATTTTCAATAGTAATTTCCCTTAAAAATTCCAAATATCCTTCCTTTGGAGGAATACATCCAATATTACCCATTACAGGTTCAAGAATAATACAACTTATCTCATCTTTATTTTCCAATATGGCCCTTTTAACAGCATCCTCATCATTAAAGGGAAGTAATATGGTATTCTTTGTAGTTTCCTCTGGAATACCTGGAGAATTTGGTACCCCATGGGTTAAGGCCCCACTACCACTTTTAACAAGTACATAGTCATGGGATCCATGGTAGGCCCCATCAAACTTTATAATTTTATTTTTTCCAGTAACTCCTCGAGCAAGTCTAATGGCACCCATGGTAGATTCTGTCCCAGAATTTACAAATCTAACCATCTCTGCACAGGGCATTCTTTTTACAATCTCCTTTGCAAGTATAACTTCATTTTCAGTGGGGCATCCATAACTAATTCCCAATTGCAATTGTTCCTCCACTGCCTTAATAATACTAAGATTTCCATGGCCAAGTACCATAGGGCCATAGGCAAGACAGTAGTCTATATATTTATTTCCATCTACATCAAAAAGATAGCAATCCTTTGCACCCTCTACAAAAAAGGGATAGGGTTTAAAATACCTAACTGGGCTATTGACTCCCTTTACTAAGTATTTTTGGGCCTCATTAAATAGTTCCTTTGATTTGGATAATTTAATATTTTTCAAGGGAGAATGCATTTTATTCACCTTTATTTTTTTATTTTAATTGCATTATATTTCTGGATTATATTACTCCATTGTATGCCAATACCCAAAATACAATTGCTATAAAAAAGTAGGACATACCTCCACATCCAAGCCATTGCTTCTGAGTTAAACTTGTGCTACCCAATATCATTGCAGATATATGTCCCACTATTATAAGGCCTATGAATAAAAATAGCAACGTAGTAATACCACTAAATATTCCAAGACCTAAATTATAAACATAATTGGCAAGTATCCCAAATAATATTCCTCCGATAGTATGAATTATTGTTAATTTTCCCTCTATATCCATAAAAACACCTTTAATAGTATATATGGTTATTTAATAAATATGAGAAACTTCTTAAAATAAATAAAATAAAATTAAAAATAAAAAATTATAATTTAATAGATTTTATGTCAAATATATATTTTTAGATAAATATTTTTTATAATATGATTTATCAATAGAAAAGCAATTTAAATCTTATCTTTTGCCTTATTATGAACTTTTATAATATGATCTTGTCAAATGGTTATGCCCTTTCTCCAGGTATTTAGGAATATAAGTAGGATAATGGCAGGATTTTTACTTTTTTAAGTTATTTATTCCCTTCTTAAATATTAAATATTTAAAATTTTATTATTTTTTATAATATTAATTATTTTTATTTTAATGTTAATTCTTTGTTATTTTTAAATAATTTTTATAATAATAATTATATTAAAACATGCATGCCATTTTAAACCTATGTATGGATATAGTAATCCTAATACTTAAGGATTTTCTCAACATTTCCAGTACTTAGGAGTGTGGGAGGAAAGGGAACAGAGGTATGAGATTTTTACTTTTCTATCTTCTCTTATGTTTAAGAAGTATGGTTAAGCATTTACATTTCTTTACATTTTATCTTATGATTTATATTAATTCCATTATTTTGGGTTATTTTATAGTCAAGGACATAATAATTTAAACTTATTAGGAATATAGGATAATACTTAAAAGAGTTTCCCCTGGACATCCAGTACTTAGGAGTGTAGGGAGAGGGGGAGGTGGTAGGGAATTTCTACTTTTTAAGTATCTACTTTCTTTTATTTTTTTAAATATTTTATTTTTTCCATATATTTTAGGATTTAGGTTATTTAATGTTATTTATTTTTATTTTTTTAATTATTTTTATTTTTTTAATTTTTTTATTTATTTTTTATATTTTAGATTATGGTTCAAAAAATTATGTTCTTAACTATTAAATTATTTTTTTATATTTTTTATTTTTTTATTATTTTTTAATTATTTTAATTATTTTATATATATTAATTGTTTCTTTGGGTCTTTTGCTTTTATCATTAAATGTATAATCTACTAATACCTCAACTTCGCCATGTACATCAAATAATTTTTTATTTTCCAATAATATATCCCCTTCCTCAAGTAAAAAAGTAAATTTTCTTTTTGTTTTTGTAGATCCCCTATCAACTGTTAGGGTATGTTCCTTTAATTCTACCTCTATTGTTGAATAGTGCATATTATCAATCCATATACATATTAAAAGATTATTAAAAATATCATACATAAACATAAATCTTTTTTCCACAGAGATCCAAAGTCTCACAATCCTCGTTAGATTCTGGAACTTTGTCAAGTATCTCTAATTTATCCCTATTTGTAACATCCTGGGAAATTATCTCCATAATGTATTTTAAATCATCATCCTCAGTATATATTTTAGCCACAGTGTTGAATCTCCTAGCCAATCGTGCAATATCCCTTAATAATAACCTAACTTCTGTAAATAATTTTAAATATTCCTTAGCATTTTCTATGTTTTCCCTACTTCCATAGAGTACAGGATATTTATTGTCCAACATATTAGCATCCTTTAATTTATACTCCACTCCACAAATTTCCATTACCCTAACTAGTATTGACTGGGGAATTCCAGGCTTTATTGGAAGTTCTACAATATCATCTAAGGGTATTTCTTTATATGATTCCATATATATTCCCTCAAATTATTAATCATTTATAACTTCTGAAGTTGGTTTTATTTTAATTAAGATGTAGTTTTTCATCTCAGACCTTGTTATACTGCATATGTCCTTTAATAGGTATTTTCCAACCTTTACATTTTCTATTTTTTCATGATAGGTATCATAATCCAATTTTATCCTTAATCCATCTAACTGTGTAACAATTGGCATTGGAGATAGAATATCATATATTTCATCAACCTTTTTTTCCAATTCATCCTTTAATACAACTGGAGGAACTATGGGGGGATCATAGGAAAGTTCTTCCCTTTTTTTATTAATTAACTTTGTAATTTCATCTATCATCTTCTTTAGGGCCTGTCTCTCCTCACTGTGCCTTAACCTCTGAGCCCTTCTTCCAAGATTTCCCACATAGGGATAGGGAATATCCAATTTTTCAGGTCCTCCTGTTACTAAGACAGGAATATCCACATCAAATATATGGGTTTTATCCTTTAAACAACTTCCAAAATTACCCATAACATAAATGGCAATATCATGCTCCTCAATAAGCCTTTTTTCCTTCTCCTTTATACTACTTATGGCCTTACCTGCTCCATGGGCAAGCCCTATCATGTTGGGTTTTGCTCCAAATCTTCTAACATATTCTGATATATCACATGCAGTGTGAGGAAGATGATGCCTTGACAAACTGGGAGCCACAACTGCAATCTCTATCCCTGCCAAAGGAGTTTCAACTACCTTTCCCTTATATTTTTTAGATTCTATCTTGAAGTTTTCTATTTCATTTTGAGGCAATGCCACTGTCATATATACATCCAATTGCATTACATGCTCCTGTATTATAAATCCGCCAATATCTTCAATCCACTCCTTAAATATATTGTTTCTATAAACTCCCCCTTCATATCTAACTATTTCATACATGATTTCACCAATATTAATTACATGTTTATATTTAAAAGTCTGATCTTATGGTAACAGTTCCAAAGGTTTTTTCACTATCCTTAAATAAGGTAACATCTGTAATTATTCTTTGAATTGATGATTTTTCATCTATAAGGGTTATATGATCAGTTAGTACAATTTCCTCAAAGGAATAGTCATCTATTTTTTTTAGTATTTCACGTATTATATCCATCTCCAACATATTAACCTCCTTTGTAGTTATGGATATGTGATCTACAATTCCTCCCTCTGATACCATAATTTTAACAAGGGGCTCCCAATCCCTAGTTAGTATCTCAATATATTCTTCCTTTTCAGAGACTATATAGTCCCTTCCCCCAAGTAATATAATAAGATCATCTGCAAGTTTTTTTAATTTTTCAACTTTGTTATCATCGTAAAAGTAAAAATTAGATATCCTTGAACATCTCTGGATCTTTGAGGTTCCTTTGTTGTATATTCTGTAGGTTTTTACAATATCTCCCCTACTTACAATACCAATAAGTTCTCCATTATCATCTAATACTAATAGTCTTCCAATGTCCTTTTTTGCCATTATTTTTTGTGATTCTGATGCAGAGGTCTCAGGAGAGATTGCCACCAATTTATCCTTTGGAGTCATTATTTCATTAATGGTTTTTTTATTTTTCTTTTCCAAATCCTTAAAGGTAACCACTCCAACTAATTTTCCAGAATCATCTACAACAGGATAGCCCATATGTCTATATTTTTCAATATAATCTTTTAATTTTTTTATGGAGTCATTTTTATTAATGGTTATTATATTTTTAGTCATAATATCCTTTACAGGTATTTTTTCCAATACCCTTAAGTCATATAGTTTTATAAGGTCCTCTTCAGCCTCCTTCACAAAAATTGTGATACTATCAAATATATGATAAAGTGAATTTTTCTCTAATCCAATATTATAAACCCTTTCTACAGTGGAAAGTTTTTTAAATAGCATATATACACCCTTTTTATTTTAAAATTTTATTAATTAATTAAGTATAAAATTTTATTATTAATTATTCATAATCAAACATATTATATTATATTAAATTTATAATAAATTAAAAATAAATAAAATGGATATAATATTAATAAAGAGAATTTTACTGTAAAAAATATACCTTTACTTTACCTTAAATTAAGGTTAATAATGCCAATCCTATAATAATATCCTTTTTTTCAGTTATTAGGAGTATAAATGGAGAATAAATGATAAGACTACTAATTTTTATATATTTTTTTCTTTTTAAATATTTTAGTATTTTAACTATTTTTTTAATAATCTTTTATTTTTTATTATTATATTTTTATTATTTAAAAAATTATTTTTTAATTATAATAATTTATTTTTTATTATTTTTTAATAATTGTTATTTAACTTTATATAAAGATTCTTTTGTAATCAAATTTTTTAATTTTAATATAATAACATTTTTAAAAATATGAATTCTAACCTTCCTCCTACCAACTATTAACTGATAAATATTAAAAACCAACAGGCTAAGAATAATCTTAAAAACTAGACTTCTTTTACTTACAGATATTATAAATCTCAATAGAATTATCTACAACTGAGAAAGGTGTTAATTTTCTTTCTCATTTTAGAGAGGGATTTATAA
>JAHEQB010000087.1 GCA_019561555.1 Methanothermococcus sp. SCGC AD-155-C09 | reverse complement strand
TACTCATTATACCATATGTCAGAAGGATTCTAAGATCTTTTGGCATGAAATATACTAAGGTCTATCAGAAAGATTATAGAAAAGGGATAATGCTAAGAGATTTTAAAAAAAACTTGAATAATGTAGAAATCAATGATATAATAGTTATTCATNGATGAGGGGGGATGGCAGTTGAAGGAAATGTAAATAGAACAAGATTCTGGAAGGACTGGATCCTTAGAAAAGTTGCTATTATCTTAAAGTTAAAGTTATAGGATTCTACTCTTTAAATGGAAAGAGTGTGGTGGATTTCCCAGAGAGTAAAAGATTAAGACTTTATATCTTTTCTCCGGAGGATAAGGGAGGTTAATCCTAAGAAGAGAATTGTTATTATCTTAGATAATTTTAGAACTCATCATGCAAAGAAGGTTAAAGAAGAATCTGAGAAACTGGACATCCAGTACTATACCTCCCCCCTTACTCTCCAGATTTNAATCCTATAGAACATAAATTGGAAAAGTGTTAAAAGACAGGATTTCTGAGGAATCTCCATTGAATATAAAAAAATTAAAGAAAGGATTTCTAGATCTTTCAAAAAATTAACAAAATCTATATCATTTGCAGGGAGTTATTAATAAATTTTTAGGTGATGAGTTTAGAGAATTATGTTCTTAACTATATTTATTCTTAATTTTATTTTTTATTTATACATTTTTTTTAAGTCTTTTTAGGATTTCTATGTTTATATTATTTTTTGTTGTAATTATTATAAATTTAAGAAGATATATTAATTTTATATTTTATTTTTTATTTAAATTTTCTATATAATAAAATATTTTTAAATCCTAAGATTTAATTTATTAAAAAAATTCTTTTGTGATAATCCATGTTGGAACCTATTATTTATGATATTGGTAGAATATGCAAAGAAACATATAAAACCTCTGAAAATAAAGAATACACTCCTAAGATCATTGATAACAACATATGGGATAGAATAACTCCCCCATTATTAAAGATACCCTTTGATTGTCCAAGGGAAGTTATGGAAACTTTAACTACAAACAATAAAAAAAAGGTCTTTGGTACTTTTGAACTTGAAAGTAGGGATATTACCTATTATATTGTTAATTTTGGAAAGTATGTAGATTCCATTAATATCAATGATTTAATTGAATTAAATCCTGATTTAGTAATAATAGGAGATAGTAGGGGATTAATTAAAAGAAAAGAACTTATTCAATTAATAAAAAAATTAAGGGAAATAGTTTCCCCAAACACTGCAATATACTTTCCCAATGCATTACCTTGGGAAATTCCCCTTTTGGTGTATTTGGGAGTGGATTACTTTGATTATTCCTCTGCTCATTACTATGCCTCCCTTGGATATTACTTTACAAAAAATAGGCTAATACCTATAAATACTAAAGAAAGAGAAGGAGAAGGGATAGATTTTATGGATAATAACAACATATTAAACCATAATAAAAATATAATCAATCTAATACTAAACGAAGTAAAATATAGTATAAAGGAAGGTTGTTTAAGAAACATAGTGGAGGAAACTACCCTATCGGATCCATACCTTAGGGGAAATTATAAAAGATACAATCCAGACTTAAGAAATATTCCACTATCAAAGGGAAAGAGGATAATAGTATCCATTGATGAAAGCAACATCCCTGAAGTAAAAAAATATATTGAGAGAGTAAAAAACTACGAGGTATTTACAAATACCATAGTTCTATTACCCTGTTCCTCTAAAAAGCCCTATTCCCATTCAAAATCCCATAGGTATTTTATAAATGCAATAAACTCCAATAATTACCCTGTTGAAGAGGTTATTATTACCTCCCCCTATGGCATAGTTCCCAGGGCCCTTGAGGGGGTGGTAAATTATGATATACCAGTAACAGGTAAATGGTCCTTGGAGGAGATAGAGTTTATTAATAATCAATTAAATAATTATTTAAAAAATGCAAGTAAAAAATATGGCCATTTAAATATAATATGCCACTTACCTGACCATTATTTGAATATACTGGATGAGGATACTTATAAAAATTATGGAGATTATATTATAACCTCCAATGGCAACCCTACATCCTTGGAATCCCTTGAAAACTTAAAAAATACCTTGAGAAATTTAAAAAATCAATACACTAAAAATCAGGAAAAATTAAGAAAAAATAGAAAAATGCAAATTATTCATAACTATAGGGAACTTGCAAAGTTTCAATTTAATAAAAATTTTATTCCAGAGGATGTAATAATCAAAGGAAAACATAAAAAATTCTTTATTAAAAAGGAAAATAAATTAGTACAGATATGCTCATTAAATCCAGAAAATGGTCTTTTTGTCTTAACATATCATGGGGGTAAATTACTTGGAAAAATAAATTGGGTTGAGGTTAATTTTGAAGTTAAAAAGGGATCATTATTTGCTCCAGGCCTTAAGGATTGTGATGGAAATATATCTGTAAATGATGAGGTAGTAATTACTTATGAGGATAGAGTTGTTGGAGTAGGTAGAGCCATTTTAAGCGGGTTTGAGATGAAAAAGGCCAAACATGGTTTATTGGTAAATATAAGGCATGTCAATTATGATGATTAATATTTAGGGCATTATGTAAGTAAAAATCTAATTCCTAAGAATAACATTATTAAAAGTTAATAATTATTAAAAAAATAAAAAAATAATTTTAAAAAAATTAAAAATAAAAATTAAAATTAATAAAAGAATAAATAAAAAAATAAATAAAAAATTTTAAATAATAAATAAAAAATGTCTATAAAAAGATTTTAAAATTAAGAGAATAAATACTTAAAAAACAAAAAATGTATATCCTCTATACCCTTAAGCACTGAAAGAATTAGAAGAAATTTATCTAAGGATAATCTCATTATTCCCTTTATATTCATTAAGCACTAAAGGAGCAAGTAATCCTTGAAATATTAATTGGAAATTTTAATATTTTACTTTTAATGTTTTATACTTTTTCTTATTTTTATATTATTAAATATTCATTCTTATATTATAAATTTGAATTTAAAAGGCATATCTTAATTATAATCAAAAATAAAAATCTATCAGGTAAGGTAGATACACATAGAGAGGTGATGGTAATAAATAATATAAAAAGGGCTGCAGAGTTAATACTTTTAAAAGATAAAAATTATGAAGAAGTGGATAAATTAAGAGATTATTTAAAAAAGTATATTGATCTATGCAATGAAATAGGGATCTTAGAGGAGACATTAAAGGATTTAGGGGGTTGTTCAAGAAATATAATTATAGACGATAATGGAAAACCCTTAAATGAAGAATTAAAGAATTATTTAAATATACTAAATGAATTAAAGCTCCAATTAGATAATCTAAATGAAAATAAAAAAATAATAGTATTAAATTATAAGGAATTAAATGATCTCATTAATAAAATGAAAAATATTAAAATTGAGATTAGGGCCCCATTAAAATGGGAAATTTGCTCTAAAATAGAAAATCTTAAAGAAAAATTAGAATATGTTGAACACAAATTGGAATTAATAATTTTAAATTATGGAATAAAGAAATTTGATATAAACTTAGATAATATTAAAAATGAAAAAAAAGAATTAAATACCCATATATATGAAAGAATAATTCAACACTTAAGTGAAGATTATATTGAAGATTATAATAATATCGATAAAAAACATAATAAAGACGAAAAATCATAAAAAACTAAATAAAATACATAAAATAAAGTAGGAGATAGGAGATGAGATTGGACAATAATAAGGATATGGAAGAAAAGTCCTTAGGGGATACTAAAGAAAATACAACCTATAAAAGAATAATAGCCATGGTTGATGAAGGATTGGGAGTTATAGAACTTGTAGAGGAACATCCCTGCCCCAATGGATCCCAGTGGTTAATCTACCAATATGAGAGAACATCCCCCATTATAATTTCGGCATGGAGGGAGGGTAATGTACATCATTTTATATTAAAAATTGATAAAGGTACTTTAAATCTCATACCCTCATTGGCAGCAGCAGGTATTGAAGAAGCCTATATAAAGGATGGCAATGTCCATATTCTCTATGCTGGATTGGCTGGAGCAGGGGTTGGCATTGAATTAAGAAAAAATGCTGAAAATGTAATAGATGCCATAATACTTGAAAAGGGAGGAGGCTCAAAACTTGGAAGGGGAATGGTAATTACTCCAAAAATGGAAAAATTAATTGTGGGTATTGATGATACAGATACTAAGGAAGAGGGAGCCACATGGGTTCTGGCAGATGAAATAGGAAGATATATTGAAAAAAAAGGCTTTGGGTATTATATAGACCATACCATAGTCCAATTATATCCTGGAAATCCTAAGAAAACTCAGAATTGCGTATCCATAGCATTAACCTTTGCCATATTCCCCAAATATAAGTATAGGGTCAAGGAAGTAATTAAAAACTACCTTATGGAAAAAAGTCTTTCAGATAAGACTGCAATGGCCATATACTATGGAATCACCCCCTCAAAGAGTATGAAAATATTTACAAATAAGGCAAAGGAAGGCATGGTTTCAGTGGAGGGGGCACTGGCAGTAGCAGCACGAAATAATATTGATGTAATTAAAATATTTAAAGAAGAGGAGGGTATAGTGGGGGCTGTAGCAGCCTTGGGACTTGCTGAACATCACGATATTGCTTCAAAACTTCCAGAGGATATTATTAAATCAAAAAAATTGTAATGTTATTAAGATAATAATTAAAAATTAAAAAAATAAAAGAAAAATAAAAAAATAAAAGATGAAATTAAAATAATTTAAAAAAATTAAAAAATAAAAATTTTAAAATATATTTAAAAAAATAAAATAAAAAATTATAAAAAAATATAGGGTGTTCTGTCAACTTGCAATTTAATCTCTATTCAGATCGCTCCATATTATAATTAAACAGTTAGTCTACTCTCCCCTTCTAACGGGACAAAACCATATCACTCTAAATAAGAAATAAATTAATCATAAACCGTA
>JAHEQB010000086.1 GCA_019561555.1 Methanothermococcus sp. SCGC AD-155-C09 | reverse complement strand
TTAACAATAAATTATTTATTAATTTTATAATTTTAATATTTTTATTAATTTTTTTTAATATTTATTAATTAAGGTTTTTTATTATCCTAAATAGTTTTGTTCATCACTATAAATTATATTCTTATTTATTTTTATAATGTGAGATTATTAAGGTTATGTATTTGACCACAATAAATTAAGTGTTTTCCTGATAATTTTCCCCTATGGTTTCAATATTTCCATTATCTAAATTCACTTTATAATGAAAACAGGAATAATATCCCTCATGACAGGCCCATCCCATTTGCTCAACGACAAATAAAAGGGCATCTCCATCACAATCCTTATACATCTCTATTAACTTTTGTACATTGCCACTTTCCTCTCCCTTTTTCCAAAGTTTGCTCCTACTTGTGGAGTAATAGTGCATATACCCTGTTTCAAAGGTTTTTTTTAATGCCTCCCTATCCATAAAGGCTGTCATCAATATATTTTTATTGGAATCTATAGTTATGGCAATTATTAATTCATTTCCATCAATTTTCCTAAACTTTAAATTTAAACTATCTATAATCTGATCTACATCCATAGTGTCCCCCTATAAATTAAATTAATAAAAAATAAATTAAAAAACAGAAAAAATATTTTGAAGGGTTATCTCTCAACATTAACACCATTCTTCATCCTTGGCTTCGCCACGTCAGATGGCTAACCCATGTTGAGAGGGTATTATAGGATTTTTGCTGTGCCCTGATCATAGTATGGGAAAACTCCCTATCACAGGGCTCGCCCAAAAATCCATTTAAAAATTATACCTTCAATTTCGAACCCTCTATCATTGCAAGGTTATCCCTTAGGCTCCATGTGGGTCGGTTTATTGAAGGCATTTAATATTATACTTAGGGTATATATAAATTTTTATTTATTACTTAATCCTTAATATCTACAACAGTAATGTTGAATATTAATGTTTTTCCTGCCATAGGGTTATTAAAATCCAACACTACATGGGTATTATTTACCCCCACTATTTTGGCAGGTTGTCCTCTAACATATATATAACTACCAATTACTGGGGTTATATTGGCCTCTCTAAAATATTCAATTGGTACTGGTATTATTAAATCCTCTCTAACAGGGCCATAGGCCTCCTCAGGAGGTATTTTAATCCTTTTATTTTCTCCAATATGCATGCCAAGTACTCCCTTTTCAAATCCCTCTATAAGTTGCCCTGTTCCAACTGTGAAGTTTATGGGTTTATATTCCCTATTGGGATTATATATGCCATTCTCCTCTGCAACACTTTTAATGGATGTATCAAAAACTGTACCATTCTCAAACATCCCTATGTAGTCTACAGAAACTGTACTTCCATTTTTAACCACAGGGCCTCCATTGACATCGGATACACATCCAGATAGGGACAGTATTAGCAATAAACTACAGGTAGCCAATATATAACTTAATTTATTTTTAAAGAAAAACATTAATAGTTTTTTCATTATCCACCAAATAAAATTTAATTATTTTATAATTATTTTATAAATTCCCATAATAAATGGATTAAAAATTAAATAAAAAAATAATATAATATTAATTATTATTTTAATTTATTATTTTA
>JAHEQB010000085.1 GCA_019561555.1 Methanothermococcus sp. SCGC AD-155-C09 | reverse complement strand
GTAAATCAAATTCTCGGAGTGAGAATTATCACTCTGTCCTACACTTCTGGGAGAAAAAACTATCTCCTTATATGGAAGAAATAATTAATATGGTTCTGAAAAAACTCCATATACTAACATATTCTAAAAGTTTTATAGATTCTACAATCATTAGGAATAGAAAAAAAAAGAAGGGATTGAAATACATGTAATATCTAGATATAACAAAGAACTTAGAACCCTTTTCGGATTGCTGCCTCCATAATGCTTACGAGACTGAAAGTATTAAAAGACTGCCAGAAGGAAAGGGATACTTCTACGCTGACGGAGGTTACGATAGTAAAAAAGTTTTAAACACTATTGTATTAAAGGATATTTACCACAGGTTAAACCTAGAAAAAACAGAGCAAGGGGATATGGAGCAAGAATTAGGGATAAAATCTTCGATAAAAATGAATATAAAAAAAGAGGAATTTGTAAGGGGTTCTTTGGAGATATAACAAACTCTTTGGGGATAGAATCCCTTGTTTTTTAATGGAACCTTATATATGCACTGAGAATTTTAACAAGGATTTATATATGAGATGGTATGTTAGACACACTCTTTTTAAATGTCTTTCTTTTTATTTAATAATTTTTATATTTTTTTATTTATATTTCTTTATCTGGACACGTCCAATTATATTAAATAAAAAAATTTAAAGAGATATATAATAAATAAAAAAATAATAAAAAATCATTAAAAAGAGAAAATATACTCTTTAAGAAAATAATAAAAAATATAAACTCTCCTTATGTATATTTCTTAATTCTTCTAAGTACAATAGGATAATTTATTTCTTATTATCTCTTTAATGCTTTTATATGGAGTATTTAATGGAGATAGTTTTTTATTTTTATATTATTTTTTATTCTTTTTCTTATTTTTATTTTATTTTTTATATTTTTTATTTTTTTAATTTTAAATTTATTTTAACTATTTGTCTTTCTTTTTATTATAATATAGTCAAGCACATAATTCCTTGAACTCATCATCTAAAAATTTATACTAATTACTTGCAAATGATATAAATCCTATAATTTTTTGGAAGTTTTAATAACTATAGTTCAAAGTATTATGTTCCACACTATAATTTTTATATTTTTTTATTTATATTTCTTATCTGGACATTGCCTGTAAAAAACAGAGAAAATTTTATATATATTTATTAATCAACTTTTTTACAAGATCTATATTTTCAATAATTTCCTCTTCATTGGATTTATCTTCGTTATATAGTTCAATTATATTCTCCTTAGAAACTCCTATAAATCCATGTGCTATAATTGATTTATTTCGTAAATCTGCCAAACTTTCTACCTTTTCCAATTTTTTAGGAGCCTTTTTAGTTTTGTTATTTTTGTTCAATTTACTCATTATCTCATGGATCCTTTTGTATTTTTTAAGTCCCTTCTTTTCCACTAAATACCCTAACAAATGAAATAGTGAATGTCTATTGACCCCCTTATCAATTTCTACTCCTTTCTCAATCAAATAATTCCTTACATCAGAATTTTCCTTCAATAATTCTTCATATTCATAAAATCTACTATCTCCATTTATTTTCTTTTTATCCATTGATTTATTGAATTCCTTTTCAACAATTGTTCTCAACACTGCCTCTTCCAATCTAAATAACCTACCTACAAAATCCACATACTCCCCATTTTCCCATTTACTTTTCATATTGTCTATTAATAGATTAATTAATAATTTATATTTTTCAATATTTTCTTTTAATTCATTAATAGGTTCATTATTTTCTTTATTAATAGGCTTATTACCCTCTAATTCTTCCAATAATTTTATTTCTTTTTTAATTTCCTTTTTATGCTCTATTCTGGCTTTATTGAATGCCTCATTAAATTCATTAATTGCCCTTTCAAAATCAAATAAATTTTTAAAATGTAGGGCTCTTAATTTATGATATTCCCAATCCTCAATAAGTTTATATTTTTTTCCAACCTCAGATGCCAATAGATACATTTTTGATTTTTTGTATGATTTATACTCCTCCTTTTTAAATTCTTTAAATAACTCCATTCCAATTTCATTCTCCTGAGGTTCCTTACCCTGTGGTTTATATAGGGTCTTTATTTTTGTTTCCCATTTTAATATTCCATTTATTATAAGACCTGATATTTGGGCAGGAGTTCCCCCTGTTATTCCAAGATATACATCGTTGTAATTATCCCCTAATTTACTAAAAATTTTATTGTATTTTTTAAGCATTACTGTATGGTTAGATGGGTTTTCATTTATTTTAATAACCTCTACCCTATTCTCCAATTTTGGATAATTTTTTATTAACCATTCCTTAATTATTTTAGCAGAATAATAGGTATCTTGGTAATGTGGAGGATCCTGCATTGTTGCCAAGAGTTTAATATCCAATTCATCATAGGAATCACATAGATACATTACTTTATCTTTAATTAAAATTGGTTCCAAATCCAATTTTTTATAAACTCCACTTAAATATAGTTCCTTTGTAGATTCAAAAAAATTTTCAAAATTTAAATTCTTTTTCATTACTTTGTTGTATTCCTTATTACATTTTTCACGAAGTTTTTCAGATTCTTCCATATTTCTATCAAATAATGGAACTTCTCTATATCCTAAATCCCTATTACCCACATTTGTTAAAAATAGTGCTCTGTTCATTTTATCTCCTCCTCAATTTTTATCCAACCTAAGGGCATTTCCCTTTTTTTTATCCCCTTAATTTTTATCCGGCTTAAGGGCATTTCCCATTTAATATCAATTACACGGGTTCGTGGAAAATCCAGATAATCATTTACCTTTTGAGATTTTCTCATCGGTAGGCATTCCCTTATTAAATTTAAATCCTTATTATGTTTATGCAATAGTAAATAAATAGTTTTAGATAAAAATCCACTTCCAGAGCCTATGGGTAGGTAAAATCCATTACCATTATTATCTAGTTTATTTAAAATTTCATTTTTATAAAAGTTTTTTAAATACTGTGTTAAATACTTATTATTCATTTCAAATTCAATAATGGCCCTTGTAAAATTATTACATATATTCTTTATTCCATTAAAATCCTTTGGGAAACCCTTTTTTATAGTTAATTCAAGGGTAAATTGAGAACCCTTTTTTAATGTTTCCTTACATTCCTTATTCCCAAATAATTTTGATTTACCTCTTTTTTTATATTCTAAGTTATACCTTCTTGTTTCAATAAATTCAAAATTATTAGGATCTATATAGTTACTATCAGTAATTAACAGATATTTAAAGAAATCATTTTCAATTCCACCTATGGCCCCCTCTACAACAGCCTTTCCTTTTTCATTGCATTTAAAGGAATCATCTTTAATCTTACCCATAGCCTTCTTTACAACAGCCTCTCCTTTTTCATTATATTGTGCATTTTTATTTTTATTATCGCCTTCTAAAATATCAACTAATTTACCAATATTCTTATCGTAATAATCAAAAATATATGCCGTTCTTATGGCTCCCTTTATTGAACTCCCAGGAACATAGTATCTTCCATTTTGGTTTATAAATTTTTCAACCTGTACCCTTTTATCCTCTTCAATTTTGCAATCAACTTCTTTTAAAATAAAGTCCTCAGGATGGATGTTTACGCCTTTATAGATCTCTTTTATACTATCCTCTATTCTATTGTTTCTCATATTGAATTTTATTATATTAGTCATCTCATCTATTCTTTTTATATCATCTAAACTTTCCAACATCCTTTCCATATCCAATATTTTTGCCTTACCCCCTTCAATGTAATAATCCAAGTGAGTATAAAAGTCCCCACAGCCTATGTGTATGTTGGATAATGTGGTAATCTTTAAAGTTTTTTTAACAGGTTGGCTTTTAGATATTTGTTCGGACATACTCATAAGTTCCCCTCATTTACTTCTTCATAGGATACTATTGGAATTAAAATAGGGCATCCATTAAGTATAACCTCATGTTCAACAGTGTTTTTATCATCAGGTCTTAAATCCAAAATCTGCCCTTCAACAGGTTTTTCACATATTGAACCCTCTCTCAATACATAGACACTCCTTTTTAATTTTGTAATATACCCCATATTTGAAGAGGAATAAATATATCCCCCTATTTTAATTAACTGATAACTATAAAAGTTTTTAAATTCCTCTTCCTTTGGAATGGTTATTGATAATACTATATGCTTTTCCTTTGAAATATGTGTTTTGTTCTTATATTTGTTGTCTATACCTAAGTCTTCCATATTAAATTCATCTAAGATTATATCTTTAAAAAATCCTGCCCCAATACTTCTTTTTCCACCTAATCCCTCGTCCTTTATTAATCTTATTGAGGCCTTTATTTTATTTAATAGTTCCCCATCAATATTATTAAAATCAATTAAAAAGTAAAATCCCACTATCTTATCCTTTTTTCTAAGTGGTTTTATAAATTCAATAGAGTATAGTTGTCCCCTACCCTCATGTTCCAATGTAATCTCTTTAACTCTATCAATTGAAACCTTCTTCTCTATTATGCTATTAAATAGATCCATATTTTCAGGTTTATTATAGTTAAATCTCCTTTTTTCATCATCTGATATTAAATACTCTTTGCCTATTGTTATCTTTTTTAATGTTCCTTCACTGTGTTTTTTAAGGGCCCCCATTGAAATGAATTTGATTTTTTTAAAGTCCTTTGGTTTTTCTTCAATATCCTTTTGTGTATTCTCATCAAACCCAAGTCTTACCATAGGTTTAGGGATAAAAAGTATCTCATCTTCAATTTCTGGATTCTCTTTATTTTTAAATTTATATATTGCAGGAAATAGGGAGGATATTTTTAATTTTTTTATTTCCTCCTTATAATTATTAAATTCCTCAACCCCATATAACTTAATAAAGTTATTAACTATCGTAGAAAATAAACTGTTGGAATGAAATATTAAGGAACTCTCTGATAAATCGCCCTCTCCAAAATGGTATTTACTATTTTTATAGGGAATAAGTTTTACAATATGCATAATATTCACCAATTATAGTCAAAAACTTAATATTTTAAGATTTAATCTATAAAATATAATAAATAATAAAAAAATAAAATATTTAATAAAGAGAAGTATTTATAGGATTTCTAATTTTTATGTTTTTATTATTTCTTAAATATTTTAAAATCTTATTATTTTTTATAATTTTGATTTTTGAGTTTTATATTATCCTTATTTTTATTTTAATCATTATTTTTAATTTTTTTAAATTATTTTTATTTATTTTTTATATTTAGAGTATAGTTCAAAAAATTATGTTCCTAACTATAAATATTTTAAAATTTTAATTTTTTATTTAGTTTTAATTAATTTTTAATTCATTATTTATTCCATTTATTAAATCATCTATGTTATTGGTTGATTTATCCAACAATTTTTTATATCCCTTTCCACTTTCATAAAATGATATAGGTTTGTGCTCAGCCATTAAATCCTTGAATTTTATTTTACCATATCCCCTTGAACCATTTCCTCCTAAGTAATCATCCTCCAATAATTTCATACCCTTTAAAAACGTATTGATTAATTCTTTATCCCTTTTATTGTAGATGTTGAAAATTACCTCATAGTCAAACTCACTTCCAGCAACTACCCTCTCCATGGTCCTAACTCCCCCTTGGTTTGTAGTTCCCTTAACTCTATCAATTGTATTTTCAACCTTTGCCTCTAATTTTTCATATAATTCACTTGTATCTTTAACGTTTTTGATGTATCCGTCCCTTACTATGACTCTCCGCGGTTCTTTTATTGATTTTGAGTCATGAGGGCCAAATATTAGGCATATATCGCATGTTCCACATCCGCACGGATTTCCATCATTCTTAGGTTTGTTATCTTCCTTAGATTTATCATCCTCCCCCTTAGATTTATTATTCTCCTTAGAGTTATTGTTTTCCTTAGATTTACCATCCTTTTCAGACACATAATAATCTTTTTCACTACATCCACTTATCTCCAATAAACTTCTAATTTTTCCCTTCAATGAACTTCCAGGTATAAATGCCATTCCATTCTTGTCCTTTATTACTGGGTTATCTGAACCTCCTATTTTTAAAGTTTCTGAAGTACCACCTATATGCAATCCAGTTACTGCCTCAATTGTTCCTGTTATTATTAATTTTCCTTTTAATTTTAAAATTTTACCATTATTATCCATAATTTTCCCCTCCTTAAGTTATTTTGATTTAGTATATCCTTTATGGTATGCTACAACTGCTTCAAAGAAGATTAGAAAATTTTCAAAATGTTTAGGGTCATTTTTATCTATTTTGGCCAAAATTTTATTCATTTCATTGTTAAATATTCTCAATGCCTCTCTTTTATCTTTGTTTTTTTCCTTATTTACATGATATGCTATTTTTGGTTTTAACAACATCAATTTTAAATACCAATTTTCAATTTCTGATTCCTTAATCCTAACCACATAATCATAAAAATCCCTCAATTTTGATGAGGATATCCCATATTTTTTTCTATTATCTTCTTTACGATCCCCAATCCTTTTTGCCAGTGAATCAGCCTTTTCAATCAATACTCCAACATTTTCAGAGTTCAGATTTAATATTTTATTTATATAATCATCCATTGCCTTATTTTCTTTCTGATTTTGATTATTTTTAGGATTTTTATTTTTTTGATAATTTTTATCTTTTTTGCCACTCATAAAATCACCTCCTCCTTTAATTTTAATATTTGGATGAATCCCCCATTCATTACTATCACCTATTTCTTGATTTCAATTCTGCAATTCTTGATGCAATTATAATGTCGTTAAAACTGATCTCCTTCAACCTGTCTATATTACACTCCCTTATGTCCTGTTCAATATCATTTAAATACTCCTCTATAAAGACTACATGGTCCTCTAACCCCCCATCACTTTTACCATAATTTCTATAGAGATAGTACTTCATTCTCCACAGGTAGGGTATTTTTACAATGATTTCTTCATTCCCTTTATCATCCTCTCTAACCTTTAAAACCCTTCTCAAATTATCAAATACCCTCTGGGATATATGCAGTATTCTCCTTTTGGATTCTTTATCCTCTAATGCCTTTATAAACTTCCCCTCAAACTCATTAACTTTATTAATATTATCCCAAAAAATCGGATATCCAAATATACAGATAGAATTCTTCTCCTTTTTATTTGAAGTTTGAGTGGAGTTATCCTTTGCCCTTTCCAACTCTTCCTCTGCCAAATAAACCCCCTTCCTATATTCAAATTTTGGACTTATTAGCACAATTCCTGCACTTAAAGTAATATCCTCATTTTCACATACAAATTTATTGAATTCCTCCCTTATTTCCTTGGATAGATCCCATACTTTATCCCATGCACCAACTATTAAGGTATCATCCCCTCCAGAATAGGTTAAATAGATGAAATTTTTATAATTATCACTTGATTTTATTAAATAGGGAATATATCCTGTAAAAAATAAAGTTAGCATGGAACTCAATGTACTTAATCTTGATATTGTGGCCTTTTTTCCCAATCCCTTTGTGATTATCTTTCCTAAGTTATCCACATCCATCTTTAATATTGCCAACTTTTCTACACCCTTTGAGTCCTTGGCTAACTCTGAAAAATCTCGTAATTTACCATCTTTCACTGGAAATGCCATAGCCCCTATTTTATAGGGTATTATTAAGCCTCCATTTTCATCTGGTAGGTTATAGGTTGTATTCTCAAATTCCACCATATTCCCTTCAAAAAAGTCCTTCAACACACTTAACTCTTTGATTTCATCTAGTTCAAAGGAGCCTTTATCTCCAAATTTCTTTAATTTTTCTGTTAGATCTTCAAAGGATGCACAGTATATACATTTTTTGCCCTCAGGCTCCAATATTTTATTTTCTTCCCTACATATGGGACATCTTTCAGTGTGTCCCCCCTTTCCTCTCGGTTTAAATAATTCTGCCTCTTTATATTCAAATTTCCTCATTTTCCTTTTAGATGTGGCCTCTGCCGATTCTTTCCATTTATAAGGTATTCCAATTTTTTTATTATCATCCATATATTCCATTAAAAAATCAATAGGCCTTAGATCCACCTTTCCAATTGCCACATATAAATCTGCACCGAATTTTTCAAATAATATATTATTTATTGCCATTTCAAAATTTAAAGTTATTTCAGAGTCAATATTATAACTTAGTATATAGAAATGCCCTCCTCCATAGAAGAGTATATTTGTTATTGGCAAATCCAACTTTTGAATAACATATTTAGCACAGAGTTCTGTTAAAAAATCCAAATAAAAACTTCTGCCCTTAAGGGATTTATTGGCACCCTTTGAGGTAATGTTGAATATAAAGTCCTGAACTCCCGAAATATCCCCATGAATTAGGGAAAATATGTTTTTATTCCATTCTTCACTATCCTTTTCCTTAGATTGGAGCATATTAATTATACTGTTCTCATCTATTATTTTGTTGTTCAATCCCTTATATAGGCAGCAGGCAATAGCACAGGTTGTTTTTGAATGATCATATAGGGAAACATCTGGTAGGTATTCTCCTCTTTTTTTCCAGTAGGTTGAAGAGGGCACACACCAGGTATATTTATGCATTAATTGGCATAATTTTTCAAAATTATCAATATTATTTAATTCATTTAAAAATTTATTTATTAACTTCTCACAGTCTTCATCTGAGCAATAATTATACTCTTCATCTAGACATTTCTTTTCAGGAAAAATACTCTTAGAAATATTTAACTCTATTAAGTTGTATTTCCATGCATCATCATATTTAACATTTTTTTCGCCCTTTAATGAAATTTCTTCAAATATGGAACATAGGGCTTGCCATTCTCTTTTTTGTTCAATTTCATGTTCAGATAGTATCCTTTCCCCACTACTTAACCAATCAGCCAATTTAACAATATTAATATGGCATTTATTATTATCAATATTTTTGCAATGATGCATGCCAATTATTTCCTTTATTATATTCTTTTCCTTTTCAGATAGGATAAATCCAAATTTATCAAAATGCTCCTCAAAAAATCTAATAGCACTTTTTTCATGGCCATAGTTTTCTGCATATAATTTTGTGGTTCCTCTATATCTACCCCTTTCCAGTAGTTTTCCAATATCATGCAACAATGCACCAATTTTTAAGGCCTCATACTCTTTATTCATTATTTCCCTCAAATATTTTATAAATAAATTAATATTATTCTACAGTAGAGAAGTTATCTAAATATGAGAGTATATGCCCTTTACTCCCTTTAACGTATAGATGTGTTGATACGCAATTATGGATTCTATGAATTTATTATTTTTTTATCTATTATGAGATAATGCCCATTATAATAATTTTAATTAAATTCTTTATTTCATTTATCTTTTATATATTTATCTATTTTATGTTTTATTCTTTATTAAAAAATAAATATTTAAAAAATAAAAAAATTAAAATTATGTATTAAAATGCTTCAATGTAATAAATAAAAAATTATAAACCATATAGTAAAAATTAAAAAAATAAGGAAAAAATAACTATTAAAAAATTAAAAATAAATATATTTAATCAAAAAATAAAATAAATATTATTCTAAAACTTCCAATATTTTAGATTTTATTAATCCCTTTGAAGATCTTGGCTCAGCAATTGTTTTTCCACAGGTTATACACTTTACAACTGTTGCAGGGCATCCAAATATAACTTGCTCACTACCACAATCTATACACTGAATTTTTAAAAATCTACTTCTGGGCTTTTGTATCAGTGCCATTATTCCACCTCTTTTTTATCTAATTATATTATTTATGTAGATAACATTAATCTTAATCCACCAATTCAAATATCCTTGCTCTAAATCCGCCATTGGCCCTAACATGCATTTTTCCACATTCTGAACATTTATATCTTAAATCTAACTTTTTAACAGGTTTTGCTCCACTTGGTAATGGTCTTGGATATCCTCCATATCCTGACATAACCCTTCTAAACTGTCTCTGACCCCAGGTTAATTCACTTGCTTTTCTTTTTTTGGCCCTTTCTACAGTATGTAGTGTATGCTTTTTACAGTAAGGGCAATATCTCTTTATCTTTTTTTTCATCTTCATGATATTCACCTGTAATTTTCTTAACTATTTTGTGTTTTTCCAATATTTTTGATATTCTTTTATCTAAGGAAATAATATCCTCTTTGTTTAAATTATAAATATATTTCCCATCTGTAAATTTTGGGAACTTAGTAAGGACTCTTACAATATCAATATACCTTTGGGTATTTATAAGTTTTGGTATTTGTTGAGTTGTTTTCTTTTCTTGGATGTTGGATTTAAATTGTTGGTTATTTAATATATCCTCTTTCTCTAAGGTACTATCATTATTATGGTTGATTGTTGTGGAACCTTTATTCTCCCTATAACTATCAATGTCCTCTATTAATTTTAATATATTTTTTTCTTCATTTATTAAGTTCTCCTTGGAATTATAAAGTGCCTTGTATATTCTTAACTTTCTTATTTCCACGATATAGTATTTTATACGCCTAAGTTCCTTTTCATCCTTGTATTCATTATTATTTATATATTCCCTAATCTCTTCATAAAAATTTTCAGGTAATTTCAATAAATCATCATTTTTTAATTCATTAAAAAATATATTTGCTATTTTTTCATACATGGTTCCACATAGTAATGTGTAATAGGATATTAAGTGTAGTAGGGTAATAATGTGAATATGGCAATAAATAGAATATAATATTAAATAATAATATTAATAAAATTAATATAAAAATAAATAATAAAATAATAGATAGCAAAATAACAATTAGTGTTTAAAACCCTTAGGATTCTATTCTTGGAGCAAGTAGGAATATTATTTTTCCATTCCCTATATTGTACTCTATTTTTACAGGCATATCAGTACCAAGATATATATGTAGTACCTCATTTGAGGATGTGGCCTTTGTAATGTCCTTTAAATATGGCAAACTAAAGGTACTTTTTGTATCCTGGGTAATTTTTAAGTCCAATATGGAGTCACTATCTCCATCATAAATTATTTCACTTTGATTTATATCTCCCTTTGAGTATATTGTAAATTTCCCATCCTGGCTCATTTTTAAGGAAACATGGTCATTAACCAATTCAGCATCTTTTAAGGCATCTACAAATGCACCTGCCTTTATTGTAATCTCATTGGGGTATTCAATAGAGGGAACCTTAACATTTGTGGAACTTACATCATAGAGGGATAGGGAAAATCTTCTTATGGCATCATTTTTAAGGATTAAATTTAATTTATTATTTTCTTCATCTAATTCCAATGTAAGTTTTTCATTTGGTTTTGCCCTACCCATGATTTTTTTAAATGCCTCTAAATCCACACCTATTTCATGAATATCGGCAACATATTCCTCAAAGGCCTCCTTGGGAATATTTACACTAACCAATGCCACATGGGAAGGATCCATTGCACTTGCCTTCATACCCTCTTCATCTATCTCAAAGGAAACCTCATCTATTAAATTACTCATAGCCTCTATTATCTTTTTAAAATAATTTGAATTAATTGTAGCCTTAAACATTTATTTCACCAAAGTATTAATTTTATTATATATACTTTAAAGATTATGCTTAAAGGTATTTTTAATTTACTATATATATTTATCCAATTTAAATAAAATTAAAATTATTAAAAATATAGTCAAGAACATAATTTCTTAAACCCATATTCACAATATAAAAAAATAAAAATAAATAATTTAAAATAATCAAAATAAAAAATAAAGAATAATTAAAATAAAAATAATCCAAATCTTAAAATAAAAGGGAAATTAATATTTAAAAAAATAATAAAGGAAAGTAATATTTAAATTAAATAATTAAAAAGTAGAAATTCTATACTACTTAAAGATATAAAGAAAGTAAATACTTAAAAAAGCAGAAGTTCCCTACTATTATCCTCCCTCCCTACACTCCTAAGCACTGGAAGTTTAGAGGAATTTTTCAAGTATTAGGATTACTATATTATAATTCTTCGAGCATTAGAATTACCATATTCATGATAAGTTTATAGTCAGGCACATAATTCTTAAACTATAATTCTCTATGTAATAAAAATAAAAAGGATAAAATATTAATAAAGAGAAATACTTTTAAGTTTCTATCTTAGGTTAATGTAGTTTTATAATGCTATCCTATCAAAGGATTACTCTTCTCCAAGTGCTTAGGAGCACCTAAGGGGAGATAATAATGGGATTTTTACGTTTATGTTTTTACTTCTTTTTAAATATTTTAAAATCTTTTATTCTTTTAAATTATTTGATTATTCTTTATTTTAATTTTTTTTATTTTTTTAAATTATCTTTTAATTTTTTTATTTTTATTTTTATATTTTTAAATAATAATTTTTTAATATAATAAATTTTATATAATTTTATATTTTTTAATTATATAATAATTATTTTTTTATTTAATAAGAAATAAGACTATTATTATTTTAGTGAATAATTTTTTAAGACTTAATAAATTTATAAAAAATCAAAAATTAATTATAGCCTATTTAAAAATCCATTAAAAAATATAAATATTTGTGGTTTTATGATATTGGGTATTCATGATGGACATAATAGTAGTGCCTCCCTAATAACAGATAATACTATAAAATATTCCTTAAGTGAGGAGAGATTCACAAGAAAGAAAAATCAACGGGGTTTTCCCAATAATTCCATAGAATATATCTTAAATGAATTAAATATTAAAGATAATGAAAACAATAAAGAAAAAGAAAATATAAACATTATTACAGTGGGGGGATTATTTAGAAGGGGAAATAGATTAAAATACTTAAAAACCTTTCAAAAAGAAATGAATATCCCAATGCTCTATTTTAATCATCATCTATGCCATGCATCACTTTATAGTTTATCTGACTTTAAGGAATGCTTAGTTATTACAATGGATGGAGGAGGGGATGGCCTTTCCTCAACAGTATCCATAGGTAATAAAAAAGGATTGGAGATTATTGCCCAAAGTGATACCATAGATTCCCTTGGGGATTTTTATGCCTCAATCACTGAAGTTTTAGGATTTAAGCCCATGGAGGATGAGGGAAAGGTTATGAGTTTGTCCAGTTATGAATGTGGGGGAGAGGTTGATATTGATATTAAAGTTATAGACTATGATAGTAATATAAAATCCTTTAAAAATTATCTTGGAGTTATAGGTTATGAATCCACAAAGGCATTAAGGAATATATTCCATCTATGCAATATTGGTTTAAATAGTATGGATTTTAGGACCAAGGTATTAATATCCAAATATGCCCAAAAAACCCTTGAAAATACTGTTTTAAAGATGATAGAGGATTTTTCAAATGAAACAGGTATTGATAAAATAGTTTTCAGTGGAGGCGTGGCACAGAATGTTTTATTGAATAAAAAAATAGGGGAGAGGTATGATTTATATGTTCCTCCCTTTATGGGGGATGAGGGGCTCTCTGTTGGGTCTGCTTTACTTATAAGGGAAAAGGGCAATAAAAATAAAATAAATGATGAAATAAATAATAAAACAAGTAATAATATAAAAAATAAAACAAAAAATAAAAAAATAAATTTAAAAAATACCTATTTAGGTTATAAAATATTAAATAAAAATGTAGAGACTTTAATTGAAAATAATTTACTTAAAAATTATAAAGTTAATTTTATAGAGGATAGGGATATTCCAGAGATTATTGGAAATTATCTTATAAACAATGGCATTGTATGTCTATGTAGAGGAAGAATGGAATTTGGACCAAGGGCATTGGGAAATAGGAGTATTATAGCATTGCCAAGTAAGGAGAATAAAGAGAGGATAAATAAATATTTAAAAAGAAATAGTTTTATGCCCTTTGCTCCCACAATACTTTATGAATACATGGAGGATTATTTAATAAACCCAAAGTACAATCCCTTTATGACAACATTATTTGATGTAAAGAAAAATAATATAGAGAGAATAAGGGGGGTTGTGCATGTTGATAATACAACAAGGGCCCAGATTTTAAAAAGAGAATTTAATAGCCTATACTATGACATTATAAACTACCTTTATGATTCAATAGATCTCCCTGTAGTATTAAATACAAGTTTTAATTTACATGGAGAGCCAATTGTATGCAATGAGTTAGATGGAGTAAGATCCTTTAAGTTTATTGGGGATGCACTATTACTTGGAAATTGGTTAATAGAAAAGATTTAATTATTAATTAGGGAAAGAATGAATATCCATCCAATACCAATAGAATCTAAGTATATTAAAAAAGGAGAGAACCATATAACTGAGATAATAACCTCACTAAAAAGAGAGATAAATAAGGGATTAAATATTGAAGACGGGGACTTCATAATAGTAAGTGAAAAATTTGTTGCAACTGGGGAAAATAACCTCATAGATGAAAGTAATGTAAAAGTGGGATTTTGGGCATACTTCTGTTATTACTGGTCAAAGTATCTATGGGGTTATATTTTAGGGCCATTACTGAAAACAAGGCCTGATAGAATAAAAAATATTAGAAAAATGCCAAAAAAGGAAACCTTAAAACATAAACAAACTGTAATAAATTATGTTGGACTCAGGTATGCTTTAAAACCTGCCTCTGAAGGGGGAGTGGATTTAACAAATGTTCCAGGAACCTATGCTGCATTACTTCCAAAAGATCCTCAAAAATCCGCAGAAAAAATATATAATGCCATAAAAAAAGAGTTAAATTTAGATGTGATAGTTATGATAATAGATACTGATGCCACATATAAATTCTTTAAATGGTATATTACGGCATTACCCTATGGAATAGAGGGCATTATCTCAAAGATTGGGGTTTTAGGTTATATACTTGGAAAATTGGCAGGTTTATTAAAGGTTGGAGGGCTATGTGGAGCCACGCCATTGGCCATTGCAGGAAATAACATATATAAGAAATATTCCATGGAGGAGATACTCTATATTGCCAATATGGCAGATAGATCCCAGGGGGAGCCCACAAAATCAATACATAATATAATGAGGGAATATAATACCTTTGAGATTACTGAAGAGATATTGGAAAAATTAAGCCATAAACCCATAGTATTTGTAAAAAATATAAAGGATATAGGGGAAAAATGAACATAAGGGATAGTAAAGATGATAAATAATTGTAAAATAAATAAAAAATAATAAAAATTAATAAAAAAATAAAATAATTTAAAAAATAATTATAGTTAAGTTATAATATTTGAACTTATAATCTACAAAATAAATAATATAATAAAAAATAGTAAAACATATAATATTTATAGACAAGCACATAATAATTTAAACTTATTATGGATATAGTATCTATACTTAAAGAGTTTCCTCTGACATCCAGTGCTTAGGAGTGTAGAGGGAGGAGGGTATGTTAAATGGGATTTCTAATTTTTAAGTATTTACTTTTCTTTTATTTCTTTAAATATTTATTTTTTCTTTTATCTCTTAGGATTAGATTAATTTTATTATTTTTTAGATTATTTTATTTTTTTTAATTTTTAATTTTTTTAATTATTTTTATTTTTTTAATTTTTTATTTATTTTTTATATTTAGATTATAGTTTAAGAAATTATGTTCTTAACTATAAACTATTATAAATGTAATAATCCCACAATTAATGGTTTCCTCTACACTTTCAGTGCTTAGGAGGGTAGGAGGAGAAGGATATTGGCATTAGGATTTCTGCTTTTTAAATTTTTACTTTTTCCCTTATATTTTAAGATTTGGATTATTTTATTATAATTATTTTTTTTATTTATTTTTATATTGGGATATGGGTTTAAGAAATGTGTTCTTAACCATGGTAGGGAATAAAACAGTAATAAAAAACAAAGAGAAAATACTTTTAGTCCTTATCTTAACCTAATGAAGTAAAATTTTTTTCTATCAAGAATCCTGCCTATTCTCTCAGTGTTTAGGGGTATAAATGGATAATAATAGGATCTCTACTTTTTATTATAAAGAAATACTTTTTAATTTTATCTATCTTAGATTAACTATGAACTTTTATAGTAATCCTTAAAGAAAATCTATCTTTTCCCTTAGTACTTAGGAATATCCTAAGGAGGGCAATGGCAGAATTTCTAATTTTTATGTATTTTTTATTTTCTTTTAAAATCTTTAAAATCTTATTTTTTTATTTTATTATTCTTTATTTTTATTTTTTTGAAATCTTTATTAATATACTGGATATTAATATTAAAGCCTATAAACGATTCCCTTTATATCAAAAATCTCCTTTTTAAATCAATGGCTCCAAATTCACACATTTCATGACAACAATAACAATTTATACATTTTTTTAAATCTATCTTCAAATTATCAATGGATATGGCCTCTACAGGGCATATATATTGGCAAACTTTACATTTTTTACATTTTTTCCTGTTTATTTGAGGCTTTTGAACCATTACTGAAAATATTAACTTTACAATACTTGGGGGCATTATAGAAGTTAAATAGTATGTATCAGGCTTTTTAAATTTTATTCTATCTATTTCCTTAAAATTTACCTCTCTTTTAACATTTTCCTCCAATTTTATAATTTTATAATTTTCCTGCCAAATATCTCTTTTTTTATGGTTTCCATTGTTAATTAAAATTTTATTTGTTATAATATCCATGGGATTGTATTTTATGTAGTAGGATGCAAATATATCCACTGCAAGGGCGTCCTTGGATGCAATTACTATCTTAGAGTTAATGGAATTTCCATTACTGGGTCCATTGCCCTCCATCCCATATATACCATCCATTATTGTAATCATTTCCCTATTTCTTCCTATAACCTTATATAGTTCCACTAAAAGTTCTGCAAAGTTATATTCCTTAGGGTATTGTCCATGAAGTTTTGGTTTTAATCCTCCAGGAATACAACCATATAGGTTTTTAATTGCTCCAGTGTATTTCATAAGAATATGGGTTTTTAACTTTGGAAGGTTTATTATTAAATCACTTTCAAGGACAGTTTTTGGAAGTATTACCTTGGTATCCAATATATTTACTTTAACAACCTTGTCCTTCTCAAAGGGTTTGCAATTTATATTGTACTTTCTACATACTTCCTTTATTTTGGAAACTTCAAAGGATTTTTTTGTGGAATACCCTGAAGAATCTCCCACAATAATTTTATTCCTATCCACTCCCTCATTTAATAGGTATTTAATAATCCACTCCAAAAACTTTGGATGTGTAGTGGCACATCTATCTGGGGGATAGGGACCTAAGACATTTGGTTTAATAAGTATTTTATTGTATTTCTTTAGATTTATGTCTTTAAATATTAAATTTAATATTTTATCATTAAGTGAATCATAATCTCCTATCTCTTCATAATATATATTTATCATCTTTGCCACCAATGGTCCTATAGTAGATCCAATTATATCCATAACTAAATTAATAATTTTATAATAATTAAAAAATATATTAAATTAAATATTAAAATATAATAAAAAATAAATTTTATATTATATTAAAACATAAACTTAATTTATAATCTAAAAATAAAAATAAAATAATAAAAATAACATAGGGAATAATAAAGTAATAAAGAGAAATACTTAAGTCCCTACGTTAGCCTATAGAACTTTTATAATATGGTCTTGTTAAAGGATTATCTGTTTTCCTAGTGCTTAGGAGTACCTAAGGAGGAAATATAGGAAATGAGATTTTTACCCTTTTTAAGTATTTTAAAATCTTAGATTATCCTATTTTATTTTATTATTCCTTTAATTTTTTATATTTTTATTAATTTTTATTAAATTATTTTATTTATAGAACCATGTAAAAATTAAAATAGGAGATAGGCATGAGAACCCTTGAATCTTTGGAGCATATTCTTGAAAAAATCACATGCATGAGAATAGGCCAAAAATATGAAGGATTAAAAAATATATCATTGCATATCCAAAATATGGAATATGAAAAATATAATTTTATAATATTGAGGCTCAAAAAACAGATTGAAATTGTTAAAAAATATAACCCTCCTGTTAGACCTGCAATGGATCCCATGGTATCCTCTTACTTGGGCATTTATTCTGGATTGGATTTTTCAGAAGAATATGGTTTATTGATGGGATATCCAAAATGTTGTATAGAATCCTTTAAATCTGCAAGATTTGCCATAGATAACAACCATCTTAAGGAGGCTGAAGTAATAAAAGAGAATATAAACAACAATTTAGGGGAGAATAATAACTATGCCCTAGTACTTACTTCAGGTTTTATACCCTGTAGTTTAAAATGTAGGGAATCCTGGAGTAAGGGCCTTATTGCATTAGTATCCTTTAAAGAATATAAAAACATTGTTAAATTGGAAAGGGAATTACTTAATGAATTGCCTCATTATCATGGAGGTTATAATGAGTACTTTGAAAAAATATTCTTGAAAAAATAAAATAATAAATAAAAATATTAAATAAAATAAAAAATATAAATAAACATTACTTTATCTTAAAAAAATACCTTTCAAAATTTACTATTTTATTGTTTTTTATTGGTATTCCCTCTTCCCTTAGAAGTTCTATTTTTCTCTCAATTCCTCCCATATAGCCTCCCACTTCTCCATTGGATTTAACAACTCTATGGCAGGGGATCTCAATAGGCTTGGGATTTTTCTTTAATATCATCCCAATAGCCCTATATCCCTTAATTCCAAGAGATTCTGCCACTTCTTTATAGGTACTAACCCTTCCCTTTGGAATTTCACAAACAACCCTGTAGCATTTTTCTCTAATAGACATACTCTCTAAGAAGTTATATCTTTCCCTTAGTACTTATAACGCCCTTTCTTTTATCCATTCCCGTGGCCATATCCAAGGCTACTCCAAAGGCCTTAAATAAAGATTCTATTTTATGATGCTCATTTTCTCCAATAACCTCAAAATGAATATTCATATTCCCATTATTTGCAATGGACTGGAAAAAATGAATTACATTTTCTGTTGAAAAATTCCCTATTTTACTTTTATGGGGGATGTAGTTTCCAAGGATGTATGGCCTTCCTCCTAAATCAATAGAAACCATGGCCCGAGCATCATCCATTGGAATAATTGCCCAACCAAATCTTTTTATATCTTTTTTTTCAATTTTATTTAATGCCATACCTAAGGATATGCCCACATCCTCCACAGTGTGGTGATCATCCACATCTAAATCTCCTTCTGCATTTAAATATAGGTCAAAGGAACCATGCTTTGCAAAGGATGATAGCATATGATCAAAAAATGGTATTTTTGTAGATATATCATATTCTCCAGTACCATCTATGTTTATTTTTAAGGTTATATTGGTTTCCTTAGTTTTCCTTTTAATTTCAAATATTCTAATATTATCACCTATTAATTTAATGTATCTTTATTTATCTGTTTCATCTGTTTTCCCACTATCTCATCAACCCTTCTTAAAAATGCCTCAAGGTATATCTTTGGAATCTTTGCCCCTGAGGCTATATTATGGCCTCCTCCACTTCCCCCAAATTCAGAGGCAATACTCATGGCCTCAGAGAGGTTTAGGCCCCTATTTATTAAATTTTTATTGCCCCTTGAGGATATTTTATAATATCCCTCCTCTTCATGGATTCCAATAATGGGCCTATCCCTTAGAAGTAGAGAGGCCATATGTCCAATGGTGCCTTTCTTTCCAAAGAAGTACTCAATATTATTTAACCTGTGGAGTTTAATTTCCTTAAGTTGGTTTATTATATCTTTTTTGTATTTGAGGTATATATCCTTTCCTATTCTTATACATTCCTCATCTCCTAAGGCAACCCCTATACCCACTGAGCCCATATCCCTTTTACCACAGGCACTTAGGATCTCAGATAGATAAAAGGCATCCTCTATTTTGTGGTTTATGATATACCTATCTACAACAATTTGGGACTCATCCACGTACTTTTTAAGTGCAGATACTAATTTGTCCCTCTCCTCTCCCTCTAAATATATTTTGTTGGGATCTATTCCTATCTCCTTAAGTAATTTTATTATATTCTCCTTATTACCCAACTCCTTAATGTAGGGACAGGTAGAGTATAAAATACTTTTCCATATTGGCAAATCATAACAGTTATAAACTATATCCTTTAAAATACTCCTTAAATGCCTATACTCCCTTGCCTCATTTAATATGATTTTATTCATTCCAATAAAGGGATCATGTTGCATATCGCCAATGGATCCCACAATTGCAAAGATACTTAAATCATAATATCCCAATTCCCTTGCAAGCAAATAGCAAATGCCACTTGCAGATATTTCCTTAGCACCATCTATATTGAATATATGGGCATTAAATTGATAAACATTCTCTATCTTGGTATATTTCATAGTTGGAGGATGATGATCCAAAATAATTGCATTCAGGCCCATTTCTACCATAATATCCATATATGAGGAGCCCATATCACAAAATATGTATAATATATCACTACTACCATTTTGCCCTTTGTTTTTGTTGCATATATCAGAGAGGGTTTTTTCTGATAGATGCTCTACTATAGATAAATGAAAGTCCTTATTTAACCTATATAGCATTTTAATAATTATTGCTCCTGAGGATATTCCATCGGCATCATAATGGGTAATTACCCTTATTAGTCCTTCATGTCCCTTAATTCTCTTAATAATGTCTTCTACTGTGTTTTTATATCTTAAATAAAGTTCTTCATCTTTAAATATGGAGGCTATCATGGAGATCCCTAATATCTTTATGATGTTTTTTATAATTATTTTATTTTACTAATTATTTTTATTAATGATTGTAGGGCATTGAGTATANTATATTATATGTATTATATCCCATTAAATCTAAAATTTTTTATAGTATTATTTAATATTTAAAAAATAAAATATATTAAACTTTTAAATTATTTAATTTTATAAATTTTATATATATTAATTTTTATTTATAATTAAAATTGTTTAAATTGGAATAACAATTATTTAA
>JAHEQB010000084.1 GCA_019561555.1 Methanothermococcus sp. SCGC AD-155-C09 | reverse complement strand
GGAAAAGAGAACAAATGTGATTCCCTAAGTAGTGGCGAGCGAAAAGGGACGAGCCCATTAAGTTATTTATATTTTAGTGGAATATTTATGGAAAGATTAACCGAAGAGGGTGAAAGTCCCGTACACGACAAGATATTTATAATGAATTGAGTAGGGCGGAACTGGAGAAATTCTGTCTGAATATACCAGCACCATCTGGTAAGGCTAAATACTCCTGAGAGACCGATAGTGAACCAGTACCGTGAGGGAAAGGTGAAAAGAACCCCGGGAGGGGAGTGAAATAGAACATGAAACCGTGAGCTTACAAGCAATGGGAGCCCGACTGATCGGGTGACCGTGTGCCTGTTGAAGAATGAGCCGGCGACTTATAGGCACTGGCAGGTTAAACCGGGAATGGTGGAGCCATAGCGAAAGCGAGTCTGAATAGGGCGATTGTCAGTGTTTATAGACCCGAACCCGGGTGATCTAACCATGGCCAGGATGAAGCTTGGGTGATACCAAGTGGAGGTCCGAACCGACTGATGTTGAAAAATCAGCGGATGAGCTGTGGTTAGGGGTGAAATGCCAATCGAACCCGGAGCTAGCTGGTTCTCCCCGAAATACGTTGAGGCGTAGCGTCTGGTGCTATAGCAGGGGGGTAAAGCGACTGTTTCGGTGCGGGCTGCGAGAGCGGTACCAAATCGTGACAAACTCTGAATACCCTGTGTGAAACCAGGCAGTCAGACTGTGGGGGATAAGCTCCATGGTCGAAAGGGAAACAGCCCAGACCGCCAGCTAAGGTCCCCAAATCAACACTAAGTGATAAAGGAGGTGGGATTGCCCAGACAACCAGGAGGTTTGCCTAGAAGCAGCCATCCTCAAAGGAGTGCGTAATAGATCACTGGTCGAGCGATCCTGCGCCGAAAATGAACGGGGCTAAGTGTTGTACCGAAGCTGCGGATTAAACTTGTTTAATGGTAGGGGAGCGTTCCATGTGGGGTGAAGCGTTAGCGTAAGCGGGCGTGGACTGCATGGAAGTGAGAATGTCGGCTTGAGTAGCGAAAACATGGGTGAGAATCCCATGCCCCGAAACCCTAAGGGTTCCTCCGGCAGGCTCGTCCGCGGAGGGTTAGTCAGGACCTAAGGCGAGGCCGAAAGGCGTAGTCGATGGATAACAGGTCAACATTCCTGTACCGGTTATGTTTTGGGAAGAGGGACGGAGAAGGCTAGCCAAGCCAGATGTTGGTTACTGGTTCAAGCGTTCGAGGCGTTGAGAGCTGGAGAAAACAGCTTGAGCTGAGGCGTGAGTGCGAGCTTCTACGGAAGCGAAGTTGGTGACGTCAAGCTTCCAAGAAAAGCCCTATACCCGTTAAGGCATGATTACCTGTACCCGAAACCGACACAGGTGGGGTGGTAGAGAATACCGAGGGGCGCGAGGTAACTCTCTCTAAGGAACTCGGCAAAATGACCCCGTAACTTCGGGAGAAGGGGTGCCAGCGCGAGCTGGTCGCAGTGAATAGGCCCAGGCGACTGTTTACCAAAAACACAGGTCTCCGCTAAGTCGCAAGACGATGTATGGGGGCTGACGCCTGCCCAGTGCCGGAAGGTTAAAGAAGTTGGTCAGCGCAAGCGAAGCTAACGACTGAAGCCCCGGTGAACGGCGGCCGTAACTATAACGGTCCTAAGGTAGCGAAATTCCTTGTCGGGTAAGTTCCGACCCGCACGAAAGGCGTAACGATCTGGGCGCTGTCTCGGAGAGAGGCTCGGCGAAATAGAATTGTCTGTGAAGATGCGGACTACGTGCACCCGGACAGAAAGACCCTATGAAGCTTTACTGTATCTTGGAATTGGGTTTGGTCTTTGCTTGCGCAGGATAGGTGGGAGGCTTTGATCCATTGCTTGTGGGTGATGGTGAGCCACTGGTGAGATACCACTCTTTGCGAGCTAGGGTTCTAACGGTCACC
>JAHEQB010000083.1 GCA_019561555.1 Methanothermococcus sp. SCGC AD-155-C09 | reverse complement strand
TATAAAACTTTTTTATTTGTAGTAATGTTATATTATAATTTTATCTTATAATTTAAAGATTTTAATAAACTTTTATTAATAAACTTAAATTTTAGACATATTAAAATACCTGAAAAGAAATAAAAATATAAATAATTAAAAACACCTATTTCTCCATATTCCCTAAGTGGGGGATTAAAAAAACATATTAATCTAAGGTAGGGACCAACAGTAATCCTCTTTATATATTTTATTCTTTGATTATATATTTGTACTACAAATTATAAGTTAAGATATTGGACAATTATAAATAATAATATATTTTAAAATAACACTTAATTTATAATTGGGATATTTATTTTCATCATTGGTGATTAAATGAATTTAGAGGACAAAGGCAATATTAATGATGACAAAGGGGACATTGATGGTAAAAACATAAAAAAAATATGTGTAATTGGGTTAGGCTATATTGGATTACCAACGGCCTCAATGCTTGCAAATCATGGTTATGAAGTAGTAGGGGTGGATATTGATAGTAAAAGATTGGAATCCATAAAGAATGGGAAATTAAAAATAAATGAACCAGGTTTAATGACCCTTGTAAAGGGGGCCATAAATTCTGGAAACTTAAAGGTTAAAAGAGAACCAGAGGAGGCTGATGCATATATAATATGTGTTCCAACCCCTGTAATATGGAAGGAAAATACTCCAAAGTGTGATTTATCCTATATTTACAGTGCCATAGACAGTATAAAGCCATATTTACATAATGGTAACTTAGTTATAATAGAAAGTACAATTCCTCCAAAGACCACAGAGAAGATTTTTAAATACCTAAATAAAAAAATATACATGGCCTATTGTCCAGAGAGGGTATTGCCAGGGAACATATTAAAGGAACTTGTGGAAAATGATAGAATAATAGGAGGAATAGACAAAAAATCCGCTAAATTATCTAAGGAGATATATTCCTCTTTTGTAGATGGTAATATATATTTAACAGACCCTACCACTGCAGAAATGGTAAAACTAATGGAAAACACATATAGGGATGTAAATATAGCCCTTGCCAATGAGTTTGCAAAGATATGTAATGACTTAGATGTAAATGTGTATGAGGCCATAAATCTTGCAAATAAGCATCCTCGGGTAAATATATTAAATCCTGGGCCAGGGGTTGGGGGGCACTGTATAAGTGTGGATCCATGGTTTATAGTGGAAGTGTCCAACAATGCAGAACTTATTAGGGCCGCAAGGGATTTAAATGACAGTATGCCAAAATATGTTTGTAATTTAATAATTAATGAATTTAAAAGGATGAATATCCCTGATCCAAAAATAAGTATTTTTGGGGTGGCTTACAAGGGAAATGTGGAGGATACTCGGGAGAGCCCTGGAAAAAAAATTATAGAGTGCCTTATGTCTAATGGATTCAATGTTTCCATATATGACCCTTATGTAAAAACCTTTGATTATCCATTGGAGGATTTAGAGGATTGTGTCAATAATTCAGATGGTATTTTAGTTTTAACTGATCATGAAAAATTTAAAAGATTTAAGAAAAGGGATATTCTTAATATTTATAATTCAATGAGAAATAAAATAGTAGTGGATACTAAAAATATTTTAAATCATAATCTATGGAAAAAAATAGGTTTTGAAGTTAAGTTATTAGGGGATGGTACCTCTTGGAGGGGAAAATCTAATAAATAATTTAAAGTAATTAAAAATATAAATTGTATTACAATAAAAAAATATTTTATAAAAAAAATAAAATTAAAAAATTAAAAAAATAATAATAAAATAAATAATAAAATTAATCTAAATCTTAAATATAGAGAGAAAATAAAATACTTAAAGATATAGGAGAAAAAGCAGATGCTCAAAAAGTAGAAATTCCTTACCACTATCCTCCCTTCCCCTACACCCCTAAGCACTGGAAGTGCGGGGGAAACCCTTTTAATTATTGGAATTACTAAGATTTATGCAAGTTTAAAATATTATGCACCTGACTATAATCATAATAAAAATATAATATAGTATAAAAAATAAAAAATTAATAAAAATATTATAAAAACAAAATTTAAAATTATATTAAGTTTATTTTTTTTTAAAATCTGTAAAAGATAAATCCTCTAAATAACATTTTCTTTTTAAATTCTTAGGAGATAATTTAAGATATAATGTACTTAATTATAAAATATCAAAATACATAATTTTGGTGCTCTAAATGAAAATAGGAATAGTTCTTGGAACACGTCCAGAAATAATAAAATTATCCCCAGTTATAAGAAAATTGGAGGAATTAAAAAATAATTCAGGTATTGATTATTTATTAATACATACAAATCAGCATTATTCCAAATACTTAGATGAAATTTTTTTCAAGGAATTAAATCTCCCAAAACCTAAATATAATTTAAATGTGGGCTCTGCATCCCAGGGAAAGCAAACTGGAAAAATGCTTGAAGGAGTGGAGGAAGTTTTAATCAGTGAAAGGCCTGAGTTAGTTATTGTTCAGGGAGATACCAATAGTACCCTTGCAGGGGCCCTTGCATCCTCAAAATTGAATATAAAGGTAGTTCATATTGAGGCAGGATTGAGAAGTTATGATAGAAGTATGCCTGAGGAAATAAATCGGGTTTTAACGGATCATATATCTGACTGCCTCTTTCCCCCCACAGAAATTGCAAAGGAGAATCTTATAAGGGAGGGAATAAAGAAAAACATTTTTGTAGTGGGAAATACCATTGTAGATGCTACCCTTCAAAATATTAAAATCGCAGAGAGTAAAAAGGAAATTATAGAAGATATTTTGAAAGTTATTCCTAAGAATAAAGAGTATTTTTTACTTACTATCCATAGGGCAGAGAATACAGACAATAAAGAAAGATTAAATAATATAGTAAATGGAATATTAAAAATATCGGAGTATTACAATATACCAATAATCTTCCCAATACATCCAAGAACTTTAAAAAAACTAATAGAGTACAACATATTAAATAAATTAGAAAATAATAAAAATATAAAGATAATAGAGCCCACTGGTTATTTTAAATTTCTAATACTTGAAAAAAATGCTAAATTAATTATAACTGATAGTGGAGGGGTTCAGGAGGAGGCCTGTATTTTAAAAACTCCCTGTATTACACTAAGAGAAAACACAGAACGCCCTGAAACCTTAGAGGTTGGAAGTAATATACTTGTAAATAGGGTAGAAGATATTAAGGGCATTATAGAGGCTATAGATATTATGATAAAGAGAAATAAGGATTGGATAAATCCCTTTGGTAATGGTAATAGTGGAGAAACCATAGTTAATATAATGTTGGAGAAATATAATTTAATATAATTTAGATTCCTATCTTTTTATTTCAGTCTTAAAATTATATATAGTAATAAAAAATACCTTAATCCTAAAAATTAATTAAAAAATAATAATTATAAAAATTAATAAATAATTTAAAATAATTAAAAAAATAATAAAAAATAAAAAAATAAAGGATAATTAAGATAAAAATAAGTAATATAAGATTTTAAAATACCTAAAATGGGAGTAAAAACATAAAAAGTAGAAATTTCGTCATTACCCTCCTTATGCTCCTAAGCATTGAAGGATAAGGGTAGAATCCATTACAGGATGGCATTATAAATTTATAGTTGGTTTGAATTATATGGGGACTTGACAGTATTTTATTTATTATTTATGTTTAGTTTTTTTATTCTCTTTATTATTTATGTTATTCTCCTTATTATTTTTATTTTTTTAATGTTATAAATTTAAGTTAATGATAATATTTTTGATTATAAATACCTTAAAGGTAATATTATGCCCAATAGGGAAAACCTATCTGCTACAATTACCCTAAGATATAATGGAAAAGCAATAACTGAAAATCAAATAAAAATACTTGAATTAATTTCCAAAACAAAATCCCAGAATAAAGTGGCAAAGTTATTAAATATCCCTCCCTCCTCAGTAAGTATTCAAATAAAGAGACTTGAAAAAAAATTGGAAATGGATCTCATAGACTCCTCAGCCTCAGGTACCATGTTGAGGAAACATGCTCAGGATATAGTGGATTATCACAATAAAATGAAAAAAAGAATAACTATGGAGCCATTAATTGCCTGTGGTTTTATCTGTGGAGAAATAGGTAAGATACTATTTGAGGATATTATAATATCCTCCTTTGATAATATTCTAAAACTTTATAATATGGATCTATTGGATATTATTGGTATAGATGATCCATACTGGAGTTATAGATTAGGGGATCCAATACCTGTGGTTTATGATCATATGGTAATGGTTTATAAGAAAGAATTTAATACAAGGAACTTAATTGGCATAAGGTACTCCCCTCAGAGAATTATGTGGAAAATATTAAAAAATCATAATATTTCCTTTAAAATAACAAAAGTCGTTAAAAACCCATTTCAGGCAATAGATTTACTTGAGGAAAACTACAGTTTATTTTTAAATGAATCATTTACAAGGTATGTAAAGGGAGATTATATTATTAAAAAACCCCGTTTTTATGAGGATACAAAGCACACATTAAACTTTATAACATTAAATAATAATGAAAAAACCATTTTAAAATCCATTAAAAGGAAAAAAAAAGAGATTGAAAATAAAGGTTTTCAAATGGTAGATTCCCTTTAATTACTCTGGAATATTCCCCCCCGGCACCATTACTGTTAATTTAACCTGCTTTACTCCCTTTTGAGAGGTTAATTTATCAGTAAGTTCCCTTATTCTTTTAGCATCTCCCTTTACAAGTACCACCTCCATACAGTGATCATGATCCAAATGCATATGAAGTGTTGCCACAATTAAATCCCCATTTTCATGTTGAATTTCTGTCAATCTTTTCATTAATTCAGAGGCATGATGATCGTAAATAATGGTTATGGTACCTGCTCTTTCCCCCTCTAAACTATGTATCCACTTGTGTTTAATTATATAATCCCTTATGGCATCCCTTATAGCCTCACTTCTACTTGCATAGCCCCTTTCTGATATTACCTCATCAAACTCTCCCAATAATTTTGTAGGTAATGATATACTTATTCTATCCATATCCACCATGGTATTACCTCAGTATGCTAATATTAATTTTCACATATTTAAAATATTATGAAATTATTATATATATTTAATATTAAACATACTATTTAAACATTAATAATATTATTATTTATTACTTTTTATCTTTTCAGTATATCTACATTTTGGATAATTGGAACAACCTATAAATTCTCCAAATCTTCCACTTCTAACTATTAAATCCCCTTCACACTTTGGACATTTGCCCACAATCTTTTTACTATTCTGGGAATTTCCTTTGTTTAAATTTTCAGTATATTTACACTTTGGATAATTCTCACAGCCATAAAACATGCCATATATTCCCTTTTTAAGGGAGAGATTGCCCCCACACTTTGGACAGGTCCTTTCAGATTTTTCTATTTCCTCCTTAGGTTGTTCAGATGCCTTAGAGGAGCATTCTGGATTTATACATAGCCTCTGTTTATTTATAGCAATAATGGGGGATCCACAGACTTCACAGGTTTCATTTAGTATTTTTATTCTACCCTTTTGAGGTAAGGGATAGGTTATATTACACTCTGGATAATTTGAGCATCCAATAAATCTTTTATTTCCCTTGGATTTAATAATTTTTAGATCTCCTCCACATTTACACTTGCCAATTATTTTTAAAGATTTGTTGGTAGTATCTATTTTTTCCACTAACTCCCTTCCAATATCCTTCTCCTTCTTTTTTACCTCTTCAAGAATTGCCCTTAATTTTTTTTCAGCATTCTTTAAAAGGTTATCTTTTTTCATAGTGCCCTTCTGTAATCTATCCAGTTTTTTTTCCAATTCTCTAGTCATTTTTTCGTCTATTATCTCTGGACAGTATTTTTTAAGGGTTTCAATTACTGCTATCCCTAAATCAGTTACCTGTAGAGAGTTATCCTCAATTACATATCCTCTCTTTATAAGTTTTTCCACAATATCAGCCCTTGTGGCCTTTGTCCCTAATTCTCTTGTTTCCAATTCCTTAATAATTGAGGACATAGTATATCTCTTAGGGGGTTTAGTCTCCTTCCTATCAATGGTTATTTTTTCAATGAATACCTTATCATTTTTTCTTAAATTTGGAAGTTCCTTTTCATCAAATTTTGTAAAGTAGTATATTTCATGCCATCCTTCTTTTAGGGTTCTTGAACCACTAAGTTTGAATATTTCCCCCTTTATATTTAATAATATGTTAATATACTCCCTTTCAGCATCCTCCCAAAAGAGAGATAGGGTTCTTCTTACAATAAGATCATAAAGTTTTTTTTCCTCATCAGGTAGGGGTTCATTGGGTACATCCACAAAGTGTATGGCTGGATGGGCAGGATCCTTCTTTTTACCCTGGATAGGCTCCCTATTGCTTTTTAATATAACTTCAGCATATTTTTTATAATCTTTAATGGCAGTGATTTTGGAAAGTATTTTTTTTATATATTCCTTATCCTCTGGAAGTTTCTGGGAACTTGTTCTTGGATAGGAACAATTATGAACAATAACATTATTGGCTATAAAATTATGATATGTCTCCACAGTTAAGTCATAAACCTCTCCATTGTATGGAATATACTCCATTTTTACAATTCTTAATAGATCAACCTGGCCATTTACTATTCTCTTTAAATCATGGTTTAATTCTTCTTCCTTAATATTTTCCATTTCATCCATCTGTTGGGTTTTATTTAAAATATTTTTATTATTTTTATTTAATATATTTCTATTTAGAGTATTTTTCAAACCATTTTCTGATTTTATCTTTAATACATTATCTCCTTCCCCTAATTTCTCACAGGGGATAAATATTAACCTATCATTGCTATAGGTTAGTATGGGATGCTCCTTGGTGGCAATAAGGGAGGTACCATCTTCCAATATAATTTTAATTAAATTCTCATTAATAACTCTTTTTAAAAGTTTATATTTGGATTCCACTATTTTTAAATCACTATTTAAACATAAAACACTTCCCTCATGCTCCAATTCTTTAATCCTTAGGGTACCCTTTGAGGTTAGTATGGGAGTATCTGGATGGAGACATAACCCCTTTTCATAAAGTTTTTGGGCTATTTCCTGGGTTTTCTTTGGAGAAAATTTAAATATTCTATGGGCCTCCCTCTGTAAAGTTCCTAAGTCAAAGGGAGGATTGGGTTTTATCCTTTTCTTTGTTTTTTTAATTTTTTCTACTATGCCCTCCTTTTCCCCTTTTATTTTGTTATATATTTCCTTAGCCTCCTTCTCATCCCAAAATTTATCCTTTTCATGAATAGCCATAATATTATCCTTCAACAGTGCCCCTATTACCCAGTAGGGCTTTGGTACAAACTTTTTTATTTCCAACTCTCTATCTACCAAAAAGGATAGGGCAGGCCCTTGAACTCGCCCTGTACTCATTGTTTGCCATCTATTTAAAGCCCTTATAGATTGCATTAGGGCCCTTGAAACATTTATACCATAGTACCAATCTAATTTATGTCGGCTATCCCCTGCATCAATAAGGCCATAGTCTATTTTATCTGGGTTTTCATATGCCTTAATAATTTCATCCTTAGTTAAACTTGAAAACCTCATTCTTTTAGCATCCTTTTTCCCACAGCAGTAGTAAAGTGCATGGTATCCTATTAATTCTCCCTCAATATCCCAATCTGTGGCTATATAGAATTCATTGGCCTCATTGGATAATTTTTTCAATGTATTAATATATTTTTTTACATACTCCTTTCCCTTTACAATAGAGGCAGGTGCCCATTCTATATCAAAAACAGGGTATTCTCCAAATTTTTTATTTTTTTCATTGGATTCCTTTAAAGTAAATAAATGCCCAACAGTCGAGGCCACTATAATTTTTTTCCCATCCTTTTCCAATTCATAATAGGGAACCCCCTTGTAAGATAGTTTCTTAGGTTTTCCTAAGGCATTTGCTATTTTTTTTGCAACATTGGGCTTTTCACAGATTATTAAGTCAGTCATAATTTCACTTTGTGGTTTTCTAATTATGGATTATTATAATCAAATGCATAAAATTAATTATAATCCATAAAAAGCTATAAAATAAAAAAATATAAAATGATGTGATAAAGAAATATAATAAAATAATAATAAAAACTATATATACTATAAATAATAAAAAGAATGTATACTGTCAAATCTATATCTAATTCAACTTAACTATGGAGTTCATAATACAACCTTTAGGAAAGAATTTACCCTTTCCCCTAAGTACTTAGAACATCAGGATGTAATGACGAGATTCTTACTTTTTAAATAATTTTTCTTTCTTAAATATTTTAAAATCTTGGAAAATCTTAGATCATACTTTATTATTTTTATTTTTATATTAATAATTTTTATAATGATCGTTATTTTTTGGGGTTTCAATGGAAATTAATTTTTGATGGTTTGTTTTATTATAAAAATAATCTTACTTAAGATTATATTAAAATTAAAAAATAAATATATTATCAAGGAATAAAAAATTAATTAAAATAACTTATAGTCAAACACATTAATATTTTAAACTTATAGTTAAACTTAAAACAATAAAAAAATTTGGAGATAAATGTTATAAAGAGAATTACTTTAAGTTTCCACCTTAAATTATTATGAATTTTCATAATTATCTTGTCAAGGATTCTACCTGCTCCCTCAGTACTTAAGAGTATTAGGAAATAATGTGGGAATTTCTATTTTTATGAATATTTACCACTCTTTAAATATTTTAAAATCTTAGATTATACTATTTTATTTTTATTATTTTCTAAAACATTTAATTCTAAAACTATACCCTCATCTAAGGTATAATATTTTTCCAATTTTAATTTAACACATTCATCGACAGTTTTAAATCCCACTCCATCCACATAGGTTGGAGATTCCCTTCCCCCAAATATCATTGGAGCAATATACACCCTAACTCTATCCACTAATCCCTCTTTGAACATACTCCAATTTAATGTGCCCCCTCCCTCCAAAAGTATCCTTTTTATCCCTTTTTTATATAATTTTTCCATTAACTCCCTTAGATTTACCTCACTACTTCCAGTGGTTTCAATAACCTCTACATTCTCCAATTTATTTAATTCATTTATTTTATCCCTTTTTTCCTGGGATTTATTCGAAGTTGTGGCAATTATTGTTTTAGATTCATTATTTAATACCCTGGCATTCAATGGAATCCTTAATTTACTATCCACAACTATTCGCACTGGATTTTTAGGAGGGTCATTCTTTATTTTATGAACAGTTAATTTTGGATCATCCTTTAATACCGTTCCTATTCCTACCATTATTCCATCTACTTCCCTCCTTAGTAGATGTACTCTTTTTAAATCCTCTGGTCCAGATATTCTTGAATCATTGTTTATTGTGGCTAATTTTCCATCCAAGGTCATCCCAACATTGGATATAACATAGGGCTTTAATTGTTTTTCCATTAAATCACCAGTAGGCATAATATCCCATATTGCCATACCTTCTAATGATATAATTATAAAGGCCTTCAATATCCTTTAAGGCCCCTCTACTGTATTTTAATATGTCCCTCCTAAATGATCTATTTACTTTTATTTTTTTAGATTCCAATTCCATTATAATATCCTTGGCATACTGTCTCCCTGCTCTATCAAAGTCTGTTAATAGGATAACCTCTTTAATATTCTCCTCTCTAAGTTCATCAACTACTTTAAAAATAGGGGTTTTTGAAATGGATATGATAGTTCCTTCAATCCCTAATTTCCTTAAGGATTGAATATCTCTCTTACCCTCCACAATTATTGGTATGCCACAACTACTTTCATAACGTAATTCCTCAAGAACTTCCATAAGTTTTAAAAAATAGGTGGTTTTCCTCATGGTGTTCCTTCTTTATTTTTTAAGTTATGTTATATTATAACTCAATTTGAGGGTACCATTTATTTTTAGGCCTTATTTAATCTTTAAAAAAATTAATAAAAAATAAATATTAAATAATTAATAATTAATGTTCAAAAAATAAAAAAATAAAAATATTTTAATTTAATTTAAAGGTTTTATTTAAAGGAATTTTAAATATCTCTTAGT
>JAHEQB010000082.1 GCA_019561555.1 Methanothermococcus sp. SCGC AD-155-C09 | reverse complement strand
TCTCTAAAATGATTTTCTCATACACTTCCATCTTACCCATTAATTTGCCTACCAGCAACTCCAACTCCCCCAACTTTCCCTCTCATTGCCCTAATTTCCCCTTTCTTTTGGATTAGGCATTGATTCTATTGGAGATAATCATTTAGGTGGTGGAGGAGGTAGACAGGAATTTAGATTACGATTATTTTCTAAGGATGAATACGCTTATTGTAGGGTAGAAGAAGGGAGTAATTTTGAAGATATATATCCTAATGATTCGAAAGTTCCTATGGATTATTTCATTAATGAATCCAGGGATTATAAAAAAATAAAGGCCCAAAAAATGATTAATTATGAACAAATGGGAATAGAGACTCGCAATATTATAAAAGAAATAGATTCTCAAACTGTTGCAGAATATATTAAAGAAAAACCTATGGTTATGAGAGACTCTAACAAAGTAAAATTATTGTTTAGTGCAAAATCCGAATCTAATACCCAAAAAAATATTGAAGATTTTTTAAAAGGATTAAAATAACCTCATTTACCTTTTTTAACCAAACTTACTATTTTCCTGCATATTTTAACATCTGAGATTATTATAAAAAGGAATGATGCTATTTTAATAACATTTTATAAAATCATTACTTCAATACTTATCAGAGGGAAATGCTTATTTACAATAAATACAAAATTATAGCAGTGTAATAACCTCAAAATAAAACACTTTTTTTATAATTTAATTTATTTAGTGAAGTATTCATTCTATCTTTTTAATTTTTGTTATAAGAATTATTAATAATATTACCGAAAAGTTTATATAGTAATACTATTATTAATATAATTGTAAAAAAGCAATTAAAAAATAACAATTTATAAATAGCAAGTATCCAATACTATTAAGGTGAAAGTATGAAATTTCTAATCGTAGAAAACAGCTCTGGAAGAGTGACAAGAAGAATCAATGTTGAATATATTTCTTCTATTAATGCTACAAGAGATGCAGTGGTAATATGTTATGGAACTGAATATTATACTACTTTACCGGTTGAAAATGGGACTCCTGAGGACTATGCAGACTGGATATTGGATAAAATAGTAAATGGATCTGAAAGCATAATAGATATAAGACCTGGAGCCAACAACCCATTCCAGCATATTAAAGAGTAAATTAAAGAAAAAATAAAAGATTAACCACTTTTTCTTTTAATTTTCTAAAATAAAAAGTTTTCGGTGAGAATATGGATAATATGTTCGATAAGAACATGGATAATAAAATCATAAATTTGGTAGAAGAATCTGAGAAGGTAAAAGATAACTGGTTCAATGGGGATGAAGTAGGATTCATTGAACATATACATGCATTGGAAAATATTTTGGAAAGGATAAAACTTGAATACAAAATCAAGAAACAGGCAGACAGATGCGATGCAATATTCATCAAGTAGGGGGGTGAAAGTGTGTATTATTATGTTGTGGAGAAGGATGGGAAAATAGATAGTTTTGGATGTTGCAATTCTAAGAAAGTACTTTTGGAGAAGATAGAATTATTAGAATTATGTGGAGCAAAGGTCAAACTGGTTTCTAAGTGGGAATGGAATAAGAAAAAGCGTTCAATATTGGTAAGTAATGCAAAAGCAAGAGAAAGATTTTACAAAATCATAAGGAGGGATTTAAAATGTGTAAATATGAGTTAGCAGCGAAGGCTCATAAGAATATTTATGGGACGAAAATAAAACCTGAGAAAATAAAGCAGGAAGTTATGGAGATAATAAAGGAACATAATAATCTAATTAATGAAAGTACAGCATTTGTAAAATGGTTAGGTTCATTAAAATTGAAAGACGAATTTAAAAAGTTGAAAAATAAAGGAGATACTATGGATTTTGTTGAAAAAAATTTAGGCATGCCAGATATTATGGAGATATTTGGCGAGACAAGAAGTTTAAAGACCTTCACTGCATATAAATTTGCAGTTGAGAGGGCAAAAGCAGGAAATAAAGTAATATACATAGACACTGAAAGGAATATGACAAAGGAGCAAATCAAAGAGTTAAAGGATGCAGGGTGTGGTTATAAGTGCATAATTAATTTTAATAAATTGGTTAATTTTATAACTTCAAGTCTCCCGAAGGGATATAATTATTTAATATTAGATTCTGTAGGGCTTCCTGCTCTTGGTAAGTTTGCCGTTTCAAGTATGCATGGGAAGGGGCAGGTATTACTCAATGTTCAGGCTATACTCTATACCTTGAAGGATTATTGTGTAGAAAATGATTGTTATGCATTAGTGACTAATCAACCGACATCTGAAATGAATAAGGAGGTACATTTTAATTATAATGGAAGAAGATATGTAGAACTTGCTCCCTTCGGGGACAAGGGGAGTTTTTTTGTAAAGGAGATATATAGAGCAATACCCATTAAAAGGGATCAAAATGAAACTATTGTGGATCTAATCGCATGGGGTTCAAGGGTGTATCCAAAGTATAAACCCGTGGTTAGACTCGTAAGAAAAGGAACAAAACTTGAAGTTAAAACACTTTAATTTAATTCTTACTTTTACATCTTATTTTTTTATTCAGGTGATATAATGGGTGAAAGAAAAGGAATATTAGCATTAAGGATTATAAAAAATATATCAAATTATTTTAGTGATGTTTTGGATGTCGAATTAAATGGGGACAAATTAATTATAAAAATAAAGGAGGAAAAACATGGCATCCCAAGAAGAAATATTGAGCCAAATAATAAATAACGGAGGGGCGATAAGTACCACGGAATTAAGGAAGATATATGGGATTAAAAAGGGTAATGGATTGGGGCATCTTTCACAAAGATTAAGGCAACTGATGAAAAAAAAGATAATATCAAAAGTTAGAGGATTAAATAGAGAGGTTATCTATTTTTTAATTGATATATCTACATTATATACTGATGAAGATAGAAGAAAATATTCTCCATCAAAAATAAAAGAGTAATTAGGGAACTACTTTTTAATTTTTTTACTCTTTTGTATTGATTAATTTAAATTTAAAAATTAAATTAGCATTTAAAAATGCTAATTACACAGTTGGAACTATGGGAGCGTGCCCTCCCTCATACATCTATCAAAAAATGAGGTGTTAAACTATGGCATTGTTCGGTAGCAACAAATCATCAATAGATGACTTAGAACCAAAAAAATCCGACTATGTTGAAAAGATTGCAGATGAGAGGATAAGAAAGAATGAAGTTAGCAAATTAATAAGATACAGAGAAATGGAACAGTTCCATCATGAAAAAACACAAAATGAACAAATATCAGACTTGAAAGCAGAACTTGCTAAAAAAGATAAAGAAATCGAAGAATTGAAAGAGGAAATTAGGGCAATGAGAGGGAAAGTTGGGGGAGTTGGAGTTGCTGGTAGGCAAATTAATGGGTAAGATGGAAGTGTATGAGAAAATCATTTTAGAGAAACTTTAATGTTTTTTTTCCTTTTTGTTTTTTTATTTCCTTTCTTGGTGAAATAATGACCATTAAGGCTATTCAGAGGGAATACATAGAAAACGCAATAATGGAGATTACAGAAGTTGCAAATCATTCTAATGACCTTTATGACATTTACAAAACTATCAAATTAAAAATATACACCCCAAGACTGCCCGAACCGCCAGAATTAGTTCAAAAAAGGATTAAGGAATTTGAAGGTAAGTTATTAGACATAGATCATGAGGATTGGAATGGAGACTCAATTGTTGGGAAGTTCTTGAAAACATGGTGGGATGAAAATACAAAGGAAGGTTTTGCAGAAGTAGGGATATTTAACAAGGCAAAGGCAGTTTTAGATCTTATCAAAGATGGGAAAATAAAATACTTCAGTCCTTCATTTTGGGTGTCATGGTTAGGGGATAATATTATTGATGTGCTTCCAAATGGAGGGGCTCTGTGTCAATATACAATTCCAGATGATCCAAATTGCGGAGTTATAGAACATTCAAGGAGGAATATTATGGATGATGAGATGGTTAAGAAAATACTGGAAGAAAATACTCTTTTAAAACAGGAGTTGGAAAAAAAGGAAAAACAGTTGCAGTCTGTTTCCTCTTCACACTCTAAAACAATTGAAGAGATTAAAGCAGAACATTCAAAGGCATTAAAGGAAGCGGAAGAAAGGGGATTTAAAAAGGCAAAAACATTGCTTGAATTGCATTCTAAGTATGAGATTAACGAAGAAGTTGAAAAAAAGATTATTGAAGCAATTGACAATGGAGATGCATTAAAGGTTGCGGAATTAGTTCATTCTTTAAAGCCAAAAGAGAATGATACCACAGCGATAGCAGAACACTCAAAGAAACATGATGATATTTCCCCTAAAGAATATGTAGGATTACTGAGAGAAGGTAAGGTGAGACTATGATGATTAACCACTCTCCACTATACACCACAGAAGGATTAATAACACTTAAAGGAAGAGCAAAGCCAGATATAACAATCCCTGCTGGAACTGTTGTTGGAATTATCACTACATCAGGAGAGGTCGCAGCATACAACCCTGCTGCACAGAATGGGACAGAAGTAGCAAGAGGCATTGCACTATGTGATATTGATGCAACAGACGAAGATAGGACTATAATATATGCAATAGCAGGGGCAGTTATTGAGAGCAAATGTATCGGAGTAGATAATACAGCAAAGGCGGATTTATCAACGATATACTTTGTCCAAGATTCACAATTATAAGGTGGTATAGATGACAGGAATTAATTGGAATGATCCAGCATTTGAACCAAAAGCCTTCCAGGGTCTTGTTGAGGAATATAATGAAAATGCAGTTAGGTATCCTTATGAACACATATTGCCTAAAAGAAACACACCTATGACTTTTGTTGAAGTTGTAAATCCAGCGTTCCAAATGGCTTCACCAATTACAGCACAGGGGGCAACTATACAGAGTGTTGAAAGAGAAAAGAACAAAAAACAATTTACCTGCGGTATAACTGCAATTTCCATTCCAATAAATGGGACAGATAGGGCATTAGCACCTATTGACCTTGCAGATGATGCTGTAAATACAATATTGGGTGCAACAAGGAGAGCAATAGAAGCAGAATTTGAGAACCAGTTTGTTAAAAACTGTTCAATATCTGAAACAGCATCGGGCACTTGGAATAATGATACAACCGACCCATTAAAAGACATTTCAAAGGCAGCGAAAGCCATCAAAAAAGCAACTGGTGTAATGCCTAATGCATTAATAGGTAAGGTGGATGTTATAGATGCATTGGAAAATAATGCGAATGTTAGGGAATTTGTGAAATACCTACAACCTTCAGCAGTCAATCAAGATGGTATAATCAAAAAACTTAAAGGAATGACACTTATTGAAGCACCAGAAACTATAGTAGATAAGAAGGGGAAAGAATTAACTAAATTTACCAATAATGAAGCATACCTTGCATATATATCCTCAAAACCAACAGGAGGAACTGGATTCCTGGCATGTGCTAAAACAAGAGAGGAGTTAAGTGGTGGGGCTAAGAAGTTAGTGGGCCAGAATAAAGACACCCCCCTAATTTTCAAAACAATAAATGACATGACTGTGGGAGGGACAATAAACATTACTGGAGAGTTGGCATTCTTCCCAGTTATCTCAAATGTAAAAATGATAGCGAAAATAACTGGGGTCTTATAGGGTGGTTTTTATGAATTATTGCACTCCTACCGAACTTTATAATTTTTTAAAACTCAAAATTCCCTATAATGACATCAAAGAAGACTTAAATACTGCAATAACAGTGGCATCATCAAGGATTGTTTCACAAGTTGGAAATATTGAAAATCCCGATGAGGATACGGCAGTGTTGTTAAAAAGGGCATGTATGTATTATGCAGGGGCAGAGATATTAAGGCAGTATTGGGAAGAATTACAAGTGGATAGATATGAAATGCAAAAGGTCTCACAGTATGAAGGAATGGGAGATGAACTGACAAGAAACATATTGAACAAGTTAAAAGGAGTTCAGCAGGTCATTACTGATGATAAAAGTCAGGATACAAAAATAATCATTCCTACATTCTCATTTGCGATTACAAATAGGTGATTATCATGGGTTCTACATCATATCTTCAAGGAGATGGATATGCGAGATATACTGGAGGAGGAACACTACTTATTAATGGAGAGAGTGTGGCGGTTGTAGAGTTTGAAACTGAATTAAAACATAAAGAATTGACAACTGAAACTACTGCGGGGATTATTAAGGATGTTTCTCAGTTTATTGAATTTAAGGGAAAATTCACCGACTTAGCAGGAACTCATAAGTTTTGGACTTTATTTATGGGAATTGATGCACTGGATTCTACTGCTGAAACATTACATTCATGTGCTGGAACTGGTGCAGAACAGACTTTAACCCCTGATGCACAGCCGACACTCCCTTCCCTAATAAGTGTCAAAATAACATCAACAGCAACAGTCACTCCTGACACAATATCAATAGTAGGTAAAGATGCCTTTGGGAATGAGATTACTGAGAAGTTCAATTACAACATTGCTGAAACTATTGTTGGTAGTATATTGTTTTCCAGTATTGACAGCATAGTATTGCCTGCAACATTAGAATCTACTGAAACAGTTACCGTATCAACAGTTGCAGGAGTAAAAAGTGGAAAACCAACAGTAGTTCCAAAATTTAACCTTCAAGGATTTGTAAAAGGAACAGATGGACATTTACAGGGTATCCAGATGAGGAACGTCACTATACTTGATAAACCAAAATTCAATGTGATTCAAGGTAAGGAAGAGCATATCAAAGAAGAAATTAGTTTTGTGGTTTCTAATGCTAATGAGGACATAATTTTCTATGAATACATTCCCGAATAATGGTGATTAAATGGTAACGGTTGAAGAATACTTAAAAAAAGCACATACTACAGTTAAACTTCCAAGCGGTTTTGAATTTAAGGTAAAAACACTATCAGCAGTGGATGTATTGGAACACTTAGGGGACATTCCATTAACACAGGATATTCTTAATAATCCAAGTGATAATGTGGAATATAAAAAAGATTTATTACACAGTCCTGAATATATAAAAAAAATTGTTGAGATTATTCCTGAATTGGTTGAAAAGAGCATTATTGAACCCAAAGGCATTAAATGGGAGCAGTTAGATGGTAGGGATAAAGATGTATTGATGGAATTTGTCCTATCACAATTTACGGTCAATAAGAATGTAGCACCCTTTCGTGAGGAAGAACAGTAAATTATTGGATGCTGTTGCTCAAAGATACGGCTGTCTTCCTTCTGACCTTTTAAATCTTTCAGTTGTTGAATTTAACATAAACATTGCAGTTGCAGTTAATTCAGTAGATGAAGTGGAAAAAACAGAGAAAAAAGGTTGTAATGTGGCAGTCGTTGATGAAACCGAAATGAGCAGTAAATACGAAGAACTATTGAGGCGATACCGTGAGGGAAATTAAAGGAGAGAACATAATAAAAAACTTCTTTTTAATTTTTGGAGGTATTCTTTTAATATTGTTTATTTTATTTGTGATATTGGTAGGAATGAGTTGGTTGTGGATTTTAATGGGCTGGTAGTATGGTAAATATGGAAATAATAATATCAGCAGTCGATAAGGCATCACAAGTGTTGGAAAAGGTCCAAAGGAAAATGGATACAATCAAAAATAAAGCCTCAAAAGTAGCAGAATCATTTAATAAAGTAGGTCAGGGGTTGGCTGTTGCTGGTGCTGGGATGACTGCATTTGCTGCCCCTGTTGCAGTGATGATGGCATCAGCAATAGATAAAGGGATTGAGTTTGAACAGCAAATGAAAACAGTTCAGGCAGTAATGGGAGCAACAGCAGAGGACTTTGAGAAATTAACAGAACTTGCAATGCATTATGGTGAAACAACAGCATACTCTGCATCTCAAGTAGCCGAGGCCATGAGAAACATGGCATCGGCAGGGATGAAAACAGAACAGATATATGAATCCCTCGGGAACGTCCTAACTCTTGCAACAGCAACACAGTCAGATTTAGCATTATCCTCTGAGATTATTGTTTCAACACTTGCACAGTTCAATATGGAAGCATCTGAAAGTGCAAGGATAATGGATGTTTTTACACAGGCAGTTGCCAATGCACCAGCACGATTAGGGGATTTGCAGTATTCTTTAAAATATGTTGGAGCCCTAGCTAATTCAATGGGATACTCACTTGAAGAGACAACTGCGGCATTAATGATGTTATATTCTGCAGGAATGAAAGGGGAACAGGCAGGGACTGCATTAAGAAGTGCATTATCACAATTAGCAGATACTAAAGTGCAGGAAGAATTAAGGGCATTAGGTATTGAAGTTCTTGATGCTAACGGAAAATTAAAGGATATGAATGTTATATTGGATGAACTTAAACAGAAGGGATTGGATACGTCCCAAGTATTATCAATATTTGGAACAGAAGCAGGGACTGCAATAAACATTATGCTAACACAAGGGGGAGAAGCGTATAAAAAATACGTAGATTTGTTGGAAAATTCGAAAGGAAAAGCAGAACAGACTGCTGAAGAAATGAAAAACACAGTTCAATATAAAATACAGGCATTAAAATCGGCAATTGAAGGAATACAATTAGAAATTTTCAAGGATGCTAATGGAGATTTAAGAGAATTTTTAGACCAGTTATTAGAAGCCATGCCTGCTATAAAGGAATTTGCAGTTTCAGTTGCACAGGGAATGGGAACAGTTGGAAAAGTAATTCTTGCAGTTGTAGTTCCAATGTTGGAAGCATTCCAAGCACTTCCCGCACCCGTTAAAAAAGCGATAGGGGCATTTGTAGGGTTAGTTGCTGCAGTAGCCGCAATAGTAGGTCCTATCTTGTTAGTAGTAGGTGGACTTGCGATGATGGTAGCTCCAATTATTGAAGTAGTTGCAGCAGTTGGTGGATTAAGTGCTGCATTTGGAGCAATTGCAGGGATAGTGGCCTCAGCTGTAGGAGCGATAGGGACATTTATTGCTGCGGTAAATCCTATCGTATGGGTAATCCTTGCAATAGTAGCAGTATTGGCTGGATTATACTTAGCGTGGAAAAACAATTGGTTTGGAATTAGAGATATTACTGCATCAATTATTCAAACGGTTAAAGAAAAAATAGCAGGATTCATTGAAGGAATTAAATGGATAATCTCACAAATTCTTGAGCATAAGGACTTAATTAAAAATGCATTGATTACCGCATTACTCGGACCGTTTGCACCACTCAAGATAGCATGGGATAACAACCTCTTTGGAATCAGGGACAAATTAAATAGTGTATTGGAGGAGATGATTAATTATCTGAAATCACTCCCCAGCAGATTTTACCAGGCAGGTGTGGGAATAATCACTGGATTAAAAAAAGGAATTGAAAATAAAATAGGTGAAATCAAACAAAAAATATTGAATTTAGTAAAGTGGATTGATGATCACTTACCACACAGCCCTGCAAAAGAGGGACCGTTAAGCAGATTAGATAAAGTAGGTCCTGGATTTGTAGAAACGATTGCAGAAGGGATTGATAAACATAAATCTAAAATCCAAAATGTAGTTGGGGGATTGACTACTACTATGGCAATTAATCCACGATTAGGTAGAACCACAACTACAAGCAATATATTCAACTATGGTGGAAATTCAAATACTAATTATAATATTTCCATAAATGTTGTTGGAAAAGGGTATGATGAACAGGAATTGGCACAACATCTTAATAAATTGTTAAAAAAACAAACATTTAGGTAGGTGGTAATAATGGCAACAATAACTGAAATTGGAACAAATTCAGCATATTTGGAATATACATCATCAGATGGTTTTGTAGGTGTCATGGATATATTGGAAATATATTTAACTAATGCAAGTAAGGGATATGTCTTTATGGATTCATTATCTGATGATAATAATTATGTATTCAAAAATGTTGATGATGCAGGAAGACCTTATTGTATAAAATTCAGATTTGATACATCAAATAATAATAGAATATATACAGAATTGTATGAGTATGATGAAACAAATAACCAATTAATAAATAAAACATATAGAAGTAATGAAAGGGTTGCACAGCCTATTGATTTGAATGCTGGGGGCTATTTCTACATATTTGCACATCCTAAATGGTTTGTTTGGTATGGAAGTTCGCCAGCGAGACAAGGTGATTGGAATTGGGGAAGTTGGACTGGAGTTTTTGTTAGAGAAAGGGCAGTAGGTGAAGATGCAACCAACATTAATTATAATTATCCAGCAGTGGCATTTACATCTGGCGGACATTTAAGGGGAAGTGATGGGAATTACAGATTTTGGGGCTGTCCAAGATTGTATTATTCAGCAGCAGTTAAAACTGGGGAAAATGCATCAAAATGGAGTTATTGGAGTAATGGATTAAAATTGGTAAATCGTAACAATAACAACTTCTTTGATGGAGATCCAGATTGGTTTACTGGTCAATATTATGCTGCAGATATAATAGTGGGATATAATTACCAAAAATTCGGCAGACTTTATGGTTTGAAGGAAATAAACAGTAATTTGGGAAATTTGATGGACATTGTCAAACTAAAAGTTGATGCAAACTATTTCTTGGATGATACTGCAACAACAGAAACTGATTTCTTCATAATTCCAGGTGGGAGCCCATTGAGATTTGCAATTCCTAAATAATGAGGGACTGTTATGGCAGAAACATACTCTAATTTACAATATATTCTTTCAGACCAACAAACATTTGGTAAATATTATGGATTCAACCAATTTTCTAAATTCAATATACAATTAACATCACATACATCAGAAGAACAAACATTTAATAGATATTATGGAAAAAATACATTTACAACTCTCAATGCTAATTTTATACATCAAAAATCCTTTCAACAAACATTTGACAGGACACATAAATTTTTCTTATTTATGACTTTAAACATAGATATTGCTCAAAAAAAGCCTGAAAAACAATTGAATTTAGATAAATATTATCCTCCAGATTTGAGTAGCGGCAATGTGATTGAAATAATAGAACACAATATATCAATCGATATTGACACAAAAAAGATAACATCACACTTCTCATTGAATGATGGAACAGAGGACACAAAACAATATGATTTCACAAATGAATATAATCAAATACAATCTCTTGTGGATGCAGATTTGAGTTATAATACAAATGGAATTAATATTGAATTTATTGCTAATTTGACTAATGGAAAAATACTAACTAAGAATTGGCAATTAACTAAATTAGATGCAGAAAAATTATATGCTGCATTGAAAAGTTTCTATTCGAAATTCAATGGCTTATGGATAAAAGTTGATGATTTAGAGTATGTATTCCCAATTGTTGATGGAGAAAAACAGCCAGAGTTGAATGTTGCAAATAATAAAGCAATAAATGGAAGTTTAGAATATGTAATTTTAGGTAATCCATCAAATAAATGGAGTTTTGAAGTTTATGTTGATGATTATTCAAAAATATTAGTATTGGAACAATTATTACACAATCCAGTTTGTTATGTCAAGTTTGATGAAATTGGAGATTATAGGCAATGCTTGATAACAGATATGAGTTATTCGAGAAATATTGTTGGAAAATATATTGCATCTATTGAATTAACGATCCTATGAGGTGATAGTATGGATTTTTCTCACGTTTTTTATAATCTTTTGAACATATCCCATAGAAATATAAATAGTGAGGGTTTTACTCTACAAACAGAAAATGGGGAAATCCCAATAGAACTAAAAAGTTTTAGTTTGTCCTTTGATGATAAAAAACTGCAAATTGTGGTAATAAATAAAAATACCGATGAAGAAGAAACTTATGAGTGTGAATTGATTGTCGATTGTTATGGCGCTGTGTTGAATTTAGGTGGGTTTTCTAAGGTGGAATAATGATTGAAATAATAATCGACAAGTATGTGTCTGTTAATTTGGACACGTCAATAAATGCAATTGACCAGGCGTCCTTAAACTCACTTAAGGATTTAGGTATTAAACCTTTTGATGATGTGCAAATAAAATGGAATGATAATATTTTATTCACAGGTATTTGCACTGACTCTTCATTGGACTCATCATTTGGGCAAAAAGAATATAACTATACAATCAATTCTCCACTATTTTTGTTGCAGAAAAATAATATAGAAGTGCCTTATACTACTTTTTTACAATTATTTTTGAAAAAATGTTGTGGTATGTGTAATATTGATTTAGACTATCAATTAGACAAAAATCCATTGATTTATGTAGAAGAAGGAAATTATTTTGACATGTTGCGAAAAAGTGTAATTTACACCAAAAATTATAATGCCAGATTTTATATGGATTATTCAAATAATAAACTAATATTTACAGATAAAACCGAAGGGACATATCCAAAAATAAAAAATACAATAAAATATGGTTTTGAATATCTAACAGATATAATAAATCAAGTAAAATGGTGAGTTTATGGTATTCACAGTTACAGTTAGTAATAGAGAAGGTGCTGGAACGGGTGGAGATGGAGGAGAAGGAGTGGGAGTTAAATATTATCTGAATGGACAATTACATGATAAAGTTGTCCCAAATAATGGTAGTTTAACATTTGAATGTAATGTCCAAGATAATGGATTTTTATGTGAAGTTTATAGAAGATGGGCAAGTTGGGATTATGAGGATAAATGGGTCACTGTCACGGCAATAGATAAAAATGGTCATATTTACAGATTTACAGATGTCCATATTGGCAATAATAACTCTAATGCAAGGGCGTCATGCACATACCGAATAGATAATGCTTCAGTAGTAATTCCTCCTCCAGAACATATAATTTACAATGTTTCACCAATTTCAATTTTCACAATAAATGATAGTTCTGGTGATTGGTGGGGAATATGGCATAAAATGGATATTAGGGATAAAGCAATTGATTTTACAGACGACGCAGCAGTCATAAGTTCTGCAACACTGAAACTATACAAGGATGGAATGTTGTTTAAAGAAATATCCACTTCTGGAAATCGGGTGTTATTAAAAATTGATGGATATTTTGTATTGAGTTGTTCAGTTGGATTGAATACTCGTTCTGATGGATTTGTCTATTTGGGAGGTATAAAATTAGGTGCAGTTGTTCATAGAGCACCAGCTGGAAGTTATAAACTTGTCATTGAACTCGCAGTCCCAAATGGTTCAGATGGAACAAACACCTATACTTTGGTTTCAACATTCGAAGTTAGAAAAGAAGTCCCAACTTATGCAACTAATGGAATAAATTTAACAATGACCCCAACTTATGCAACTAATGGAATAAATTTAACAATGACTGGAGAATTGGACATAAGACCGGTATGCTCATGTTATTTGAATTTAGAAACTGAAAAAACTGTTGAATTCACTTATCAAACATCAAATGTGGATATTCAACTTCAAACTGATATTCCATTAGAGGGTTATCTTGAATCATATATTGAATCATTAAAAACAGAAGCAAAATATTATCTAAGACTAGTTGATGAATATAATAATGAATTACATAATGAGGAGATTTTTTATAATACAGGCGAAATCAATTATACCTTCAACATCCCTCCTGATTCAAAAAAAGAATACAAGTGGCAGTTTATTGGAAGTATTAATGGCACAGAATTCATTTTGGACGAAAAAGAAATCATTGTATTGAGACAGAAATATTGCCACTCATTACAGATTAAAGTTAAAATGTTTGATTTAGCAGGCAATGAAATTGATAAAATACCCCATCCTACCTCTGCTGATTATAAATCTAACCAACATGCTCAAATAAAAGTACAAATAAGTATAATGGATGAACAAGGAAAATTGATTGATGTACCAATTGATAAGATAATAACAAATTGGCAACATCAATTGAGTGGAAGTGGTGGAATTTACGAATTCATAATTCCAAATAATGAGACTGAATGTTTATCCTTAGGAAACTATGGAATTGCGGTTTATGTTGATGTAGATTGGTGCATAACTAATGGATATTATAATAGTTATGTGATTGAAGCAGAAAATGTTATGGTTGGTGCTGATAATATAGAAAAGATTATGTTTATTGGGGCAGAAGTTGTTAATTATGAGAATGGTATAACTTATTTGAATGCTGTTTATGAAGCAATTTCTGGAATATTTGTAAATCCGATGTTTGATTTTGAAACTACACAACAATTATCGGAAACACAACCTCCAACAAATCAATATCAATTTTGCTATACGCCATTCATTGCATCACAAACACTCAACATTCCAACATATACCGAAGATGGAATGAAAGAATTGGCACAAGCAATAATGAGAGAACTTGCCCATCCAAGAAAAAAGGAATCATTCACTATTATGGATAAAGAACTGCCTAAATTAAACCAATCAATCACATTGAATATTAATGGAAAGTTGAAAACAATAACAATTCAATCATTGAGCATTTCAATTGCAAATAAAGAATTAAACATAGATATAAGTAATGAAGAACAGAAATTGTTGAAGGATTATTTAAGTATGATTAAATAGTTATTTTAAACTATCCTCTATTGCATTTTTAATAATCCTCTCTATATCCTTTTTAGGGTGTTCTGTCAACTTGCAATTTAATCTCTATTCAGATCGCTCCATATTATAATTAAACAGTTAGTCTACTCTCCCCTTCTAACGGGACAAAACCATATCACTCTAAATAAGAAATAAATTAATCATAAACCGTAAAATTTATATATCTAAAGAACTTTTATT
>JAHEQB010000081.1 GCA_019561555.1 Methanothermococcus sp. SCGC AD-155-C09 | reverse complement strand
GTTCATAATATTTATATAGGTTATTATTTATATTATTTTTGATGGGAAGTAGGGTTTTTTTAAATATTTTTATTTTTTTCCTTATATCCTGAAATTTGGATTATTTTTATATTTTATTATTTTATATTTTTTATTATTTATTATTTTTTATTCTTATTTTTTTAAATTATTTTTTTATTTATATATTGGGATATAGTTTAAGAAATTATGTTTTTGACTATATAAATAGCCATAGATGTCATATTAATTCTATGGACCTGTCCATTTAACATAAACACCACCTCAGTTTATTATAATATAGAAATAACCTACAAAAGAGATTTCAGTTTCTAACAGAATTCTTAGCAGTAATAGAGCAGAGAAAGATCTTTACCTCTCTTCAGAGAAGAAAACACTGATTCAATTAATCTTCTCTGCCCAAAGGTTTGATACTCAAACTTTAAATTAAGGCCTTTTAGAAACACTGATCAGCATGGACGGATCTATAAGGAATTTCACCTACCCCTACAGTACTTCAGTACTTCATTTACAAAGGATCTCGTAGTTAAATAACTTCTTGTTGCATAAACTTTCATTAGAGTTAATTCATTTCTTTTAGTGTCCATAGTTGAATAAACATAATAACGCTTTTTCCCACTTTAACAATAGTTTCATCTATCGCTAATGATGTTTATCATATGTGGACACGTCCGAAAAAATAAAGAATAACATAATCAAAAAATAAAATAAAAAAATAAATATAAAATCATTTTTTAAAAGAATTAAAAGAATTATTATACTATAATTAAAATAAATAAAAAAATAATACTTTCAAGTCAATCTATCTTGGATTGTTATAAAGTTTCATAATGCTACTTGTCAGAGAACTCCTGTTTTCCTAATGTATAGGGGCATAAGGGAATAATGAAGGAATTTTTTACTTTTTATGCTTTTTTTTGAATATTTTAAATTCTTTTATTTTTTTATTATATGTTTTTATTTTAATATAATATTTTATTTTTTTATATTTTTTTATTTTTTAAAGACTTAATAACCTTAATCATTCCCTTAATTGTATATTCCTTTGGAATATGTCCTTTAAGACCGCTATAACTTTCCACTGCCCTATTGGTAATTGGACCTATGGAAGCAATATACTGTTTTTTTAGCATATTTAAAAATTCCTCATCCACATATTTAAAAAAATTCTTTGCAGTTAGAGCACTTGTAAAGGTAAGTATCACATTCCCATCCTTTTCCTTGGACAACTTATCCTTTAAATCTATACCTATTTTATACTTCAAATTATCTGGTTCCTTGGAATAATATACATGGACAACTTCTCCATTAAGATTCTTAGATAATACATCCCTTGCTGCAGGTGTTGTTGGTAATAAAATTTTATCCTCCTTATTTATTCTCTCCTTTAATGACTCCAAAAGACTTTCAGCAGTATATTCCTTTGGAACTACATCTACTTCTCTATTAAATGTCCTTTCAAATTCCCTTGCAGTTTCTATGCCAATTGCCCCTATTTTTTTCTTTTTTATTTTTTTTAATCCTTCCTTATCTAAGTTTTTAAAGAGGCCCCTAACTCCCCTTGGACTGGTAAATACTATCCAATCATATTTATCTATATCAATGGTTATTCTGTTATATATCAACTCCAACGTGGGTAATAGTATAGGCTCAAAATCCTTTCCCTCATTTTTTAATAAATTGGCAAACTCCATCCCCTGCTCTAAGGGCCTTGTGATTATAACCTTCATAATTTCCCTTTTTTCCTTATTTAATAATTTTTAATCATTTTTAATCATTTTCTATCCTAAGTATTTTATTATACTTCCAAGATAATTATATGATTTTTAAATTAACTTCCCTTAAAAATTTCCTTAGATCTTCTAATTGATGTTCTATCTCCACAATTCTATCAAAATCTCTCTTACTATTTTCATCTCCCTTAGACTCTATTAATTTAATCTCTTCACTACTTTTAATGTTATATTTTTTATATAATTCATTTAACTCCCTTTCAAGTTCAGCAATTTCACTTTCAAAGGCATCTTTCATGGAATTTAAAATTACTTTATCCTCAACAAATTTTATTTTATCTAACTTCATAATAATCCCTAATTTTTAATCTCTTTCATCTTTAAGTTATTTTTAAAATAATTATTTAAATCATTAAAATTATATTAATTAAAATGTATTCTATCATGTATAAAATATAATTATATTATGCATTACTTTAATATATCATTTTAACAATTTATAATATTTATGGGCCTCCTCTCTCGGATTTTCACTTTCATATATTCCCCTACCCACTATAATATAATCTTCCTCTTCCAATATTTTTAATATCTCATCTATATAGCCCCCCTGGGCTCCTATACCTGGGGAGATTATGGGGATATCCCTTACAATATTTTTTATATGTTGCAATCTTTTAGGTCTTGTGGAGGGGGCCACAATAGCATCCACATTTAATTTTTTAGCCATTTCCACAAGTTCATCAGAAACTTTTGCCATAAACCTAAGGGCTCCAGGATGAGACATTTCTGTAACCATTATTACTTTTTTTCTCTGTCCTGTTTCCATTTCCAAGTCCTTTGCTACCCTCTGCACTGCCCTTATACTATCCTCTCCAACAAATCCATGGCATATAATCCCATCTCCATATTTTAATGCCAAGGATGCTATTTTCTCATTTGTTGGAGGTATATCTGCCAACTTAAAATCGCATATAATTTCTTTTTTTGATATATCCTTTATTTTTTTAATAATATCCAATTTGGTGGATAATACCAATGGGTATCCTATTTTAATAGCATCCACATAATCAGAAGTACTATTAACTATATCAAGGGCCTTTTTTTCATTTAATACATCCAATGCCAACATTAATTTTACCATTTAATCACCAACTCCCTATAATGGAAAAGAATTAATAAAAAAATTATAATCAAGCACATAATCTCTTAAATTTTAATCTATAACATGAATAATATTTAATACAGAATAAAACATCAATAAAGGGAATACTTTAAATCCCTACCTTAGCCTACTATGAAGCCATAGTGAATCCTCAAAGGATTATCCTTTCCCTTAGTATTCGGGAGCATTAAGGAGAATAATTATGGGATTTTTACTTTTTATATTTTTTACTTCTGGATATTTTTAAAATCTTTTATTTTATCCTAGTTTTATTATTTATTTTTATTTTATTATTATTTTTAACTTTTTTAAATTATTATTTTTTTATTATTTTATTTTTTTTATGGGTTTAATAATTTTTTTAGAACTATAATTTTTTATAAATTTTTTTAATTATTCTTTTGGAATTGCGGTATTATATTACTATAAATGTTATTTTAAGATTATGAAAAAAATTTAATAAAAAAATTATTATAAATTATAAAAATTTATATATAACAATTAATTATTAGATATTATTAAATTCTATTAAGGTATTATTATAAATATTTTTTTAAAATATTTTTTTAATTTCGGTGAAAGGAATGGATATTTACATAAAATTTATTTATTCATTGATTATTGTGTTAATTTTGGCATATGCTATAAAAAGAAAGGGATATTTAGATAACACTGGAGTATTAGTTTCCTCCATAATGGCATTTATTATAATCATGGGGACAGATTTAAAGTGGTTATTATTAATAGTATCCTTTTTAATCTTAGGTAGTTTAGTTAGCAGGGTGGGATATTCCAAGAAAAAATCCATGGGCCTTTATGAAAGTAAAAGATCCATTAAAAATGTACTTGCAAATGGAGTTGTGGCAGTTTTAATTGTAATACTATATCTAATAGGTATTTTAGATTATAATATGGCCCTTTTTGGATATGTGGGAGCCATCTCAGCAGCAACCTCTGATACATTTTCATCGGAGTTAGGAATATTGTCCAATGAAACACCTCGATTGATAACCAATTTTAAAAAAGTTGAAAAGGGGGTTGATGGAGGGATAACCTTTTATGGAACAGTTGCTGGTGTTTTAGGGGGATTTTTAATAAGTTTTATGGCAGGATTGCTTTTTAATGATTACAATCTCTTATGGATAGGTATTCTATCTGGAATATTGGGTAATTTTTCAGATAGTTTCGTTGGGGCATTATTTGAAAGGAGAAATATACTCAACAATGAACATGTTAATTTTATATGCACATTGGTAGGAGGATTATCTGCCATGATACTATATAGGTTATTCTAAAAAACATTAAAAGGGATTAAATGAATATAATAGTTGTATTGGTAAATCCAAAGTATGGGGGAAATGTTGGAGCCATTGCTCGATGTATGATGAATTTTGCCATTAATGAATTAAGAATAGTTGGAGATAGAAGTATATTGGATAATGAAGCATATATAAGGGCAGTTCATTCCAAAAAAATATTGGAAAATGCAAAATTTTATAATTCCCTAAGTGATGCCATAAAGGATATAGATATAGTGGTAGGTACTTCAGGGGCAATTTCAGGGGATAGGAATTTAAAAAGAATACCAATTACTCCAAGGGAATTGGTAAAACATAGGGAATTAAAGGGTAATATTGGAATAGTCTTTGGAAGGGAGGATGATGGATTATCCAACAAAGAATTGGAATTATGCGATCTATTTGTATCCATACCAACTTCAAAGGAATATCCCATAATGAATCTATCCCATGCTGTTTCTGTTATACTCTATGAATTATATGTTTCCTCCCTTAAAACTCCCTATAATGTAAATATGAGAGAGGCCTCCAAAGTTGAAAGGGATATGCTATTAAAAATATTTGGCGAATTTGTAGATTCCAATAAAGGTATCCCAGAGTACAGAAAGGAACTTTGTAAAACAATATTTAAAAGAATAATAAACAGGGCCTTTATTAGTGGCAAGGAGGCCAATACCTTAATGTGTGCCTTTAAAGATAAATTAAAAAATAACAATTGTAAAAAAGATAATAAAAAAATATAGGCCTAAATAAATTATATGTATAAAAAATAAAATAAATAAAAAAATTAAAAATCCTACATCATCCTATTGCTTAGGAGCATAATGAGATAATGGAGGGATTTTTACTTTCTATTATTTTATTTTTACCTAAATATTTTAAAATCTTTTATTATCTATTTTTATTTTAATTATCCCCTATTTTTTATTTTTTAAATATTTTATATTTTTATATAGATTCTTATTTTAGTGTAAATAAAATATAGAATAGTTAGTTATATATAAAGGATCTTTTTTCCAATACTCTCTTTTTTTATTTATTCTTTAATTCCTTATAAATTATTGCTCCAATGAGTCCAAAGGTGGCACCTAATAATATATTTATAGGAATGGAAAGTATAGCGATTATCAGGGCAAAGGAACCCATTAACATATTTAAGTCAGAAAAATAGTAAGCTCCCATGAACATGGTTGTTCCATATATTATAATACTTATTAAAAGACTTAAAATCAAATCGACAAGTGCTGCAATCACTCCACTAAGTGCCCCAGATATCATATAATCTCTATCAGTTGGAATGTACTTTTCAGTCATTAAGTGAGCAGTGATAGCACCAGATAGAACATACAGGAGACAACAACAGTTTAAATACCCTATTATAGGAATAGCGGATAATACCCCGCCAATTGCCCCTCCTATAAGTATAGGTTTAATCGTCTCTTCTTTTATATATTTCACAATCCCACCCATTTATATGAAAATATTAAAATTATTTATTTTTTAAATATTCTTCCCAATCCTTTATAAATGTTTCTATACCTTTATCAGTTAAGGGATGGTTAAACATTTTATCCAACACTGCAAAGGGTATGGTGGCTATATGGGCTCCAATTTCTGCAGATTCAATTACATGGCGGGGATGCCTTATTGAGGCCACAATAACCTCAGTTTTTATATTGTAATTCTTGAATATAGTTATAATCTCCCTTATTAAATCCATACCATTTTGTCCGTTATCATCCAATCTTCCAACAAATGGAGAAACATAGGTTGCTCCAGCCTTGGCTGCAATTAGGGCCTGATTCGCTGAGAATATTAAAGTAACATTTGTTTTTATTTCCTCCTTTGAGAGAACATTTAAGGCCTTAATTCCCTCCTTTGTCATAGGTATTTTAATTACAATATTATCTGCAAGTTTTGATAATTCCCTGGCTTCTTTAATCATACCATCAGCATCAAGGGCTGTTACTTCGGCACTTATAGGGCCATCCACTATTAAACATATTTCTTTAATTACCTCGTGAAAATCCCTACCCTCCTTTGCAATAAGTGTAGGATTTGTTGTAACTCCGTCCACTATTCCTAACTGGGCAAATTCCTTTATCTTTTCAACATTTGCAGTATCTAAAAAAAACTTCATTATATCACCTTTTTAGATTTTATTTATTTAGATTATTATAGGTATTTAATATACCTCAGGTAAATTCTTTTAAGGATTCTTAGTTTTTCTAGATTTCTATTTTTTTTAATCTGTTTTTCTTTAGAGGTTTTATAATTTTATAAATATCTTTTTTTATTTATTTTTATATGGTAATTTTTCAAAATTAAAATTTTATATTATAGTAAGACATATAATTTTTTAAACTTGCTATAATACAGTAAATCTAATCCTTGAAGAATTATAATATAATAATCCCAATACTTGAAGAATCTTCCAGTGTTTGGAGTGTAGGAAGAGGAGGATAGTAGTAGGGAATTTCTATTTTTTTGAATATTTATTTTTTCTCTTATATCTTAGGATTTAGATTAATTTTATTATTTTTTTATTTTATTATTATTTTTTTAATTTTTTAATTTTATTTTTTTTTATTTATTTTATTTTTATATTAAATATGAGTTTAAGATATTATGTTCTTGACTATAAATTAAAGTTTTTTATTTTTTATATTTATTTTATTTTTTATTGTTTATTATTGTAATTTTTTACTTTAATTTTTTTATTAAATAATCTTATAAAATATTATCTAATTTTTTAGTTATAGTTAAGAATATAATTTTTTAAACTAAATCTAAGGTATAAAAAAATAAATAATTTAAAAAAATTAAAAATTAAAAAAAATAAAATTAAAATAATCTAACTCCTAGAATATAGAGAAAAATTAAAATTTAAAGAAATAAAAGAAAGTAGATACTTAAAAATTAGAAATTCCATAACTACCCCCTCCCCCCTACACCCCTAAGCACTGGACGTGCAGGGAAACCCTTTAAGTATGTTATACTATATCCCTAACAATTTTAAAATATTATATACTTGACTATAATTTGTTATTTTTTTTATTTATTAATTTTAATTTATTTATTTTTTTATTTATTAATTTTAATTTATTTATTTTTTATTCATTAATTTATTTTTAATTTATTAATTTTATTTTTATAATTTTAATCCTTTAATATCTTCCCCATATAGGCTCCAATCTCCTTATATCCTAATTTTCTATAGTACTCCCTTACACCTATGCCACTTGTTATAAGTATTTTATTATAATGGAACTCCTCCCTTACTATTCTCTCAGCCTCCTTTAATAGGGCTCTACCATAGCCCCTATGTTGCCAAAATACCTCCATCTCGCTTTCACAGGCTCCCTCTTTTTTAGGTCCCCTTTCCCCTAATAATTCCTGCTCCTGGCCACAAACATGTAATTGCCTAATTAGTGCAGTTTTATGATCTATCTCAGGTCTAAAGGGTTTATAGGGTATCCTCAATCTTAAATATCCTATGAGAATGTCTTTTTTAATATCTTCATAGGATAGAAATATTTCATGACCTCCACTTGCCATATAATCCTCCCTACATAGTTTTATGTTCTCAGGATTGGGGTATATTCCTTTCTTATATATTACATGCCCAACCTCTCTACATCTTATACATTTACACCTTATGCCCCTTTTATCTAAGGTTTTATATACTATTTCACCTAAATTGCTCTTTTTAACCCCCTCCTCAATAACTGTTGCTGGAATATCCCTCTGTATTCTTGAGGTTCTAACCCACTTTGGCATAATTGATTTAGCATATACTATTAAATCTATGGCTTCTTTATAATCCATCGGCTTAAATTCTCCTTTTTCCCATAGTTGATATAGTTTAGTATCCTCTATTACAAGACAGGGGTAAATTTTTATTAAATCAGGTTTAAAATCTTGGTTATTAAATATATTATGAAATACCTCTTTATCTTTCTCAACTGAGGAATTAGGTAGCCCTGGCATAATATGATAAGAAACCTTTAAGCCACTATCCTTTAAAAGTTGGGTGGCCCTTATAGTATCCTCAACAGTATGTCCCCTCTCAACATACTTTAAAATATCATTGTATATTGTTTGAACCCCTAACTCTACCCTTGTAGCACCTAATTTAAGCATCTGATTTATTTCCTTCTCTTTACAATAATCTGGCCTTGTTTCTATTGTAAGGGCAACACACCTATGTTTTGCCCTTTCATTTATTTTCTGGGATTCCTCAAGGTTTTTTGAGGGTCTTCCATTTAGGGCATCTAAGCAACCCTTTATGAAGTTGTCCTGGTATCTTATGTCCCTTGCTGGAAAGGTCCCCCCCATTATAATAAGTTCCACCTTATCTGTAGGATGCCCTACCCTTTCAAGTTGTTTTATTCTCTCCATAGTTTGAAGATAGGGATCAAAGTTATACATAAGGCCCCTCATGGTAGCAGGCTCTTTACCAGTATAACTTTGAGGTACATCCCCAAACATGCTTTCAGTGCCTCCTGGACAGAAGATACATTTACCATGGGGGCATTTTTCAGGGGAGGTCATAACAGATACAACTGCCACTCCTGATAGGGTTCTTATGGGCTTTTTTCTAAGTAATGGAATTAATTCTTTTTTTTCCTCCTCTGTAGCATACTTTATAATTTCTGAATTGGGAGGAAAACCTACTTTTAAATTGTATTTTCTTATACATTCTCCCTTAATATCCTCAATTTTCTGTTTCTTTTTTTTAGGGGGTAGTTTTTTTAGTGTTTCTTTTTTATGTAGTAGTTTTTTTATTATACATTCTATAAACTCCTTGTAAGTTTCATTATCCATTGGTTGTTCCATAATTACACCAATCTAAATTAATAATTTAAATGGATTTAAAATTTAATAAAAAAATAAAATAATTGTTAAAAAAATAATTAAAAAAATAAAAAATAAAATAACTATAGTCAAACACATAATATCTTAAACTTTAATAATATAATAAAAATAATAAATGTATGAAAGATTAATAAAGAGAATAACTTCAGCCATCTATCTTAGATTATTATAATCTTTATTATGCAGTTCTGTGAGGGATTTACCCTTTCTCCAGTGCTTAGGAGCACCTATGGAGAAGAATAGAGATCTATTTTTTATTATAGTAAAACACATAACATTTTAAACTTATTACAATATAATAATCCCATAATTAAAAGGTTTCCCTCTGCACATCCAGTACTTAGGAGTATTGGGAAGAGGAGGATTGTATATAGAATTTCTACTTTTTAAGTATTTACTTTTTTATATCTTTAAGAATTTACTTTTATTTGTCTTAAGACTTAGATTATTTTATTACCTTATATTTTTGTTATTTTATTTTTTTAATTTTTAATTTTTTTATTTATTTTTATTTTATATTGTGGATTGGGTTCAAGAAATTATGTTCTTGACTATATTTGCTCCTCTTAAGTATTTTAAAATCTTAAATTATTCTTTTATCTTAATTTTCTTTATTTTTTATTTATTTTTTAATAATTATCATTTATTAATTTTATAAATTTTATTTTAAATTTTTTATTTTTCCTATAAATTAAAAACATCTATCTTTATTTTTTTATCATCCATAACAGCAGTGGCACAGCATACTGGATTATCAAATTCCCTATACTCTATAATATATTTACAGATTTCCTTAGGATTTTCCCCAATTACAGGTATTGTCTGATCCCTTGATATATTACAGGCCCCATAGGTACCTAAATAATATCCCTTCCCATCTTCAAGGGTAGTTTTACATACCCTAATATCCTTATCTGAAACATATCCTAAATAACTCTCTCCCTCACTTAAAACTCCCCCTATTCTTGGGGTATTGTATTGGTCCCTTTCATAATCCATGGTAATAAGGGAATATGCTAAGGCATCCCTTATTGGAAGTCCTAACTCTATTTTATCACTTATAACATCAGTATGGGAACCATTTGTTGCAATTATCTTGTTTTTTGCTATTTTTAAGGAATTATACATAATATAGGGATTATTAAAAATATCCTCAATACTATTGGGCACTATGGAAACAGTGTTATCCTTTATTATGGCCTTTCTATTTGGAAAACTTCTACTGGATACCCTATAGGAAATAAAGGCCTTTCCATTTTCTGTTTTTCCCATTACTAAAAATCTACCTATGTATATGCTAATCACCCTTAGTGTTTTTTTATATTCTATTTTTTATTATAATTTTATTTTTTATTACTTTATTACTTGACTTATTCTATATATTCAGTGGGATCCTCAATATTACTTTCAATAAATGCCCTTTTTCTTCTAATACAACTTTCACAGGTTCCACAATGTAAAAAATCCTCTCCATTGTCATGATAGCAAGAATAACTATATTTCAATATATTTATTCCTAATTTATCCTCAAGTTCTTTACCATATTTAACTATCTCAGGTTTATGTAAATCATACAGTGGAGTTTTTAATTTAATATCCCTTAAAGTACCATATTCCAATAAACTGTTAAATCTATTTACAAAGTTTAGGGTATTATCTGGAAATGTTGAGCCCTCCTCTTTATTTAATCCTGCATATATTTCATCTGCCCCAATGGATTCTGCAAAACTTGAGGCTATTGAAAATAGAACCATATTACGCCCTGGAACCCATACAGATTTCATAGTCTCTATGGTTTTTTCAAAATTATTTAAATCCTCCTCTTTTAATTTGGGAACACTTTTATCCCTATTGATTAGGGCACTTTCACCAAATTCCTTTAAAAACTCAAGTTTAATAACATTATGCTTTGCCCCTAATATACTGGATATCTTTTTTGCAGAATTTATCTCCCTTAATACTGCCCTTTGCCCATAATCAAAGGTTAAAGTATATATCTCCTTATCCTTCATACTTGCAACCATTGTTGCCACTGTAGAGTCCAAGCCTCCACTTAAAACACATACTTTACTCATAATAACTCCTTTATTTATTTTTTTAATTATTTTATTTTTAATTATTTTATTTTTTTAATTGGTTAATGAATGGATTGGAGAAGGTATTCTCCCTCCCCTTTTTATAAACTCTTCAGAGGAATATTCATTTATGGCAATTATTGGAGCCTTTCCCAATAGTCCTCCATATTCCACGTAATCCCCTACATCCTTATTTGGCACTGGAATTATTCTAACTGCTGTTGTTTTTTTGTTAATTACGCCTATTGCCATTTCATCGGCTATTATTGCAGATATGGTGGATGGAGATGTTTTTCCTGGTATGGCAATCATATCAAGACCCACTGAGCACACACAGGTCATGGCCTCCAATTTATCAAAACTTAAGGCCCCATCCTCTACAGCCTTTATCATACCTGCATCCTCACTTACAGGAATAAAGGAACCACTTAATCCCCCTACATAACTTGAAGCCATGGAACCTCCCTTTTTAACAGCATCATTTAATAGTGCAAGTGCTGCAGTTGTTCCATGGGTACCACATCTCTCAAGTCCCATGGCCTCCAATATGTTGGCAATACTGTCCCCCTTTGCAGGGGTTGGGGCAAGGGATAAATCCACAATCCCAAAAGAGACCTTTAACTCCTTGGATACTTCCCTTCCTATAAGTTCCCCCACTCTTGTAATTTTAAAGGCCATTTTTTTAATTTCGTTGTAGAGGGTGCCTATATCCTTTCCCTTTAACTTCTCAACAATGGCCCTTACCACGCCAGGCCCTGAAACTCCAACATTTATTACTACATCCCCCTCTCCAACTCCATGGAAGGCTCCAGCCATAAAGGGATTGTCCTCAGGAGCATTTGCAAATACAACTAACTTTGCACATCCAATGGCATCTTCCGTCATGTTGGCAGTTTCCTTAATTATCTCCCCCATTCTCCTTATGGCATCCATATTTATTCCACTTTTGGTAGTTGCCACATTAACTGAAGAGCATACTCTCTTGGTTCTCTCCATCATAAAGGGTATGGAATCCATCAGTATTCCTTCCTCCTTTGTTATGGCCTTATGAACAAGTGCAGAGTACCCTCCAATAAAATCTATATTAATATCCTTGGCAGCCTTATCTAAGGTTTCTCCTACCCTTGCACACTCTCTAATGGATTCCTTCCTTTCCATATCCTTTAGGGCACTACCTACTATTAGACTTATTGGTGTAACAGAGACCCTCTTTGTGACTATTGGAATGCCGTATTTTTTGGATACCCTTTCAGCCACATCTACAAGATTTTCAGCATTTGATACTATTTTTTCGTATATATTTTCCCTTAATTTATCAATATCCTCACAGGCACAATCCCTTAGATTTATACCCATGGTAGTTGCCCTAATATCTAAATTTTCATACTCTATCATTCTAATTGTTTCAAGTATCTCCTCTGGAATATACATTTTATCCTCCTATTTAATTTTAAATAAAAAATTATTTTAATAAATGTTATTATAATTACTTTATAATTTTTAATTTTGTATGATAAAATAAAATTACCATAATCAAAAACATAATTTTAAATTTATAATTTTGATATAAAATAATTTAATAATAAAAATAATAATATATAAAATAAAAACATTGTTAAAAAGATTCTATTTTAAATCACTATTTTAGATTATAGTAAAACAAATAATATTTTAAACTCATTATAACACATAGTGATCCCATACTTAAAGGATTTTCTCTGCACTTCCAGTGCTTAGGAATGTAGGGGGGAGGGATATGACAGTATGGAATTTCTACTTTTTAATATTTGCTTTTCTTTATTTCTTTAGACATACTTTTTCTTTTTTATATTTTTAGTTATGATTAAGTATTTTATTTTTATTTTCCCTTTTATTATGTCTTAAGATTAGATTAATTTTATTATTTTTAATGTTTTAATGTTTTTTTTAAATTGTAGATATGGTTTAAGAAAATATGTTCTTAACTATCATGAATAGTCATAATACCCTGTCAAGAATGGCCTGCTTTCTTAGTATTTGGAACATAGGATATTATGGTTAGGGTTTTTTATGTTATTTGCACTTTTTTAAATATTTTAAAATTTTAGATTAAATTTTGTATTATTATTTTACTTTAAATATTACTTATTTTTTATTATTTTTTAATTTTTTAAATATTTTTTAATATAGTCAATGACATAATAATTTAAACCTATTATGGATATAGGATCAATACTTAAAAGAGTTTCCCCTGGACATCCAGTACTTAGGAGTGTAGGGGAAGGAGAGTATGTTAAATGGGATTTCTACTTTTCAAGTATTTACTTATTTTATTTCTTTATAAAAATTTAATTTTTCTCTATATTTTAGGATTTAGGTTATTTTATTTTTTATTCTTTATTGTTATTATTTTTTATTATTTTTTAATTTTTTAAATATTTTTTAATATAATTTTATATTTTTTTCATTTTTTTATTATTTTTATAGAGATTCTTTTGAAATTAGGATTTTTTGTTTATAAATTTTTTATAATTACAATTATTTCTAAATGTCTATTATATAAATTTGATTTATTTTTATTTTGTAAATTCTTTAAATATCAATGAAGGCATTACAGATTTTTGTCCTCCATACTTGGAGTGTTTTCTATCACAATAGCCAATATTTGCAGGAGAGTTAGTCTTAGAAAATATTAACTGTCCAATTCTCTGTCCCTTATAAAGTATAACTGGTTTATCATAGGCCACAATTTCCAATGTTATTTTACCCATAAATCCTGCATCTATCCATCCTGCAGTTTGGTGGGACTGTAAAAATACCCTTCCAAAGGAACTTCTTCCCTGATATTGGGCACATATATTATTTGAAAGTTTTATGTATTCCCTTGTAGTGCCAAGCAATCCCCCATTTATTACCCTATCTACCTTGTATTTTTCTTTATAATAATTTATTTTATCCTCATCTAATTTAAAACATAAGGGGCATATCATTATGGCATTTTTTATTTGGAATGTCTTATGGTCAAGTTTTTTCTTTAAATCATATACCTCACTATCATATGTTATAAATTCCTCTCCAAGGGTAACGTCATAGGAACAGGGTCCAACAAAACTAGAGTTAAATGGTTCAATAGATATATCTCCTAATTCAATATGGTGGAAAATATCCTTATCACTTAATATCATAATTTCACCGGATATATTGTACTTAATGCTTTTAAAAATAAATATTATTTTCATTTATAATATAACACTAAAAATAATATAATAAAATGATAAATTTAAGTCCCTATCTTAGTCTGATGAATTTAGTAATTTTTCTTGTAAAAGGATTCTGCCTACCCTCTCATCTCTTGGGAGCATGAGGGTTGTAATAATAGGATTTCTATTTTTTTAATATATTATTCATTTTAATATTTTAAAATCTTAAATCATCTATTTTTACCTTAAATATTCATATTTTTATTTTTTATTTCATTTTTTTAATTTTAAATTATTTTTTATTACTATTTTATTTTTTAATAATTATTTTTTTTATTTTTTAAGATTCTTTAAAATTAAGGTTTTTTTATTTATTATAGATAGTTTTGTTCATAACTATAAATTATTTTTTTATACTTTCAATTTTTTTATTTTATTTTCATTTATTTAATCATTTTTTAAGTATTACTTCTTTACCCTTTTTTGATGGTATAACTTTTATTTTTCCATCAGGATAATTTCTATAAAGTGTTTTTCCTTCAAACAGTCTATCTAAGAATATGGCAAGGGCTGCAACTTCTGAATGGGGCTGATTTCCAATGGATATGTTATAATCTGCTAACTCATAGGTTTCATTTGGAACCTTTTCCCCTCCAATTATTATTAATATATTTTCCTCATTTTTAAGATATTCTTTAATAGTATTTATTCTTTCATTTATACTTTCCCCATACATTGTTAAATGGATTACAATACCCCTTTTTTTAAACTCCCCCACATATTTTTTCCAGGACTCCACCACTTCAAATTTAAAATCTCCTCCCCAGTTTTCCACAATCTTATTTATACTTTCCTTTACATGTTTATCCTCCCAGGTAAATAGAATTTTATCGGCTCCCAATGCCCTGGAGGTTAGTGCCACATGAGTAGATATTCTTTTGTCCCTTTCGCCCCTATGTCCCAATCTAAGTACTTCTACAACCAAGATCTCACCATATACAGTCGAACACAATAATTTAAACTTATAATATATAAGATAAACCCTACTTCCCACCAACCATATACTGATAGAAATTAAAAGCCAACAGACTAAGAATAATCTTAACAACTAGACCTTTCCTACTTACAGCCTAATGAATCTCAATCCGAAGTTTTCCAAAATTGAAAAAATGTTTCAATCCTCCTCCTAAGTTTAGAGAGACGTCTATAATACTTGGCCTCTCCCTCACTCTTTATCATGTTTTTTCTCTTTATAGCAGCGAACTTAACACTCCTTTCCTCCATTTCTCCAGCGAACTTCTCACCTACATACCCCTTATCGGCGATAACTGTTTTTTCCCTTTACCATTTCAGCGAATTCTTCCATTTTTTCCTTAAGGATTGTTAAATCATGCTTTTTTGCAGTATCGGCACTGAATAGAGTTAGATAACTTCCATCTG
>JAHEQB010000080.1 GCA_019561555.1 Methanothermococcus sp. SCGC AD-155-C09 | reverse complement strand
CCAATAGCAGCTTAGGCGTCAACTTACATAGTTCCAGTAATAATGGTATTATTGATAATAATATAACATCGAACAACGACTGTGGTATCTTCGTATATAACTCAATCAATAACAGTATTGTTGATAATAATATATCTAACAACAGGTATGATGGTATCTACGTACGTAATTCAATCAATAACAGTATTATTGATAATAATATAACATCGAACAACGACTATGGTATCTTCGTATATAATTCAAGCAATAACAATATTATTGATAGTAGCATATTGAATAACAGTCATGGTATCTATTTAAGTAGTTCCAGTAATAACAGTATTATTGGTAATAATATATCTAACAACAAGTATGATGGTATCCACCTGTATAAATCGAGTAATAACAGTATTACTAATAACAACATATCGGATAACAGGCGTGGTATTGAGTTGAGGTATTCAAAAAATAACATTATCAAAGACAATACCTTCATTAATGATGGTGTTTTTATATGGGGCTATTTGCCAGAACACTGGATTCACACCATAGAAAATAACACTGTCAACAATAAACCTTTATACTACTTCAAGAATGAAACGAGAGAAACTATTCCAGGAAATGCAGGTCAGATAATTTTAGCAAACTGCTCTGAAATGATCATAGAGAACTTGAACGTAAACAATACAGATGCAGGAATCCAGATTGGATTCTCATCGCAGATTACTATAAGAAACAACAGTATATTGAACAACAGGTATGGTATCAGGTTGTGGGATTCTAGCAATAACAGTATTACTAACAACAACATATCGGACAACAGGCGTGGCATTGAGTTGATTGATTCTAACAATAACATTATCAAAGATAATACCTTCATTAATGATGGTGTTGTTATAGAGGGCTATTTGATGAAACACTGGATTCACACCATAGAAAATAACACTGTCAACAATAAACCTTTATACTACTTCAAGAATGAAACGAGAGGTACCATTCCAGGAAATGCAGGTCAGATAATTTTAGCAAACTGCTCTGAAATGATCATAGAGAACTTGAACGTAAACAATACAGATGCAGGAATCCAGATTGGATTCTCATCGCAGATTACTATAAGAAACAACAGTATATTGAACAACAGGTATGGTATCAGATTGTGTTATTCAAGTAATAACATTATTACTAATAACAACATATCGGATAACAACAAGCGTGGCATTGAGTTGAGGTATTCGAGTAATAACAGTATTACTAACAACAACATATGGGACAATGGGGATGGTATCGACTTGTATAAATCGAGTAATAACAGTATTACTAACAACAACATATCGGACAACAGGCGCGGCATTAATTTAGGGTATTCAAATAATAACACAATCTATCTCAACAACTTCATAGACAATAAGGATAATGTCGATTCTTTTAACTCAACAAACTTCTGGAACTCTCCAGAAAAAATAACCTACACCTATAACGGCATCAAATACACAAACTACTTAGGAAACTACTGGGATAATTACAATGGAAACGATACAGATGAAGATGGAATTGGAGACACCCCTTACAACATAGGTTTAGATGTGGATAACTATCCATTAATGCAGCCATGGGAGTATTATTTAATTTCCACTCCAACTATTGATGCACCAAACCTAAAAATAGAATACATTAACGTAAACACCCCAATATACAATGGAACTCGAACTGAGATAAACCTAACAATACTCAACAACGGTACTGAAAACATAACCACCACATTCCCAGTAAATATAACAATTAAAAATACCTCAGGAGATGTAGTATACACCAACAGAACAGATATAGAGGGACTGAATGCAGGAGCAGAGGAAATTATAACCTTCTATTGGACTCCTAACAATATTGGAATCTATAGCATCACAGCATTCCTAGATCCAAACAATATTATAAATGAGTCAGATGAAAGTGATAACAATATCACATTATCAAATGTAGAAATAAGTGGATTTGAAAATGAATCCCCAACATTAAACAATAATAGTGAAATTATTACTCTTAAAAAGGGATGGAATACTCTATCAATACCTCACAGGGCAAATATATCCTTCAGTAATCCAGAGACAGTAGGATCTATAATAACCTACTACGACAACAAATGGCATGATAAATCTAACTTGGAACCACTCTATGGATACTATATTTACTGTAACAATGATACCCAGATGAATGTTACATATATTACCATAGAACCTGCAGCACCACCAGCAAGACCTGTATTCAAAGGTTGGAACCTCGTTGGAGTAAACCCTGGAAAAAATGATACCAATGGAGTAAAATTAATAGATTTCATACTCCCTGTAGAGGATTCATGGATAATGATACTTGATCCAAAAAATAATAACCTCTATACTAAGAATGATTATATATCCAGTACACTACTTCATCCTTATGATGTATATTGGATGTATAATAAAGAAAATGATATATTGCCAGGAAGAAATTTGAATTAATTTAATAACATAATATTTTTTTTACTTTTTTTAAATTTTTATAATAAATACTAGGGTAGATGGCTTGGAGGTTATTTTTTATTTATAGTTAAGAACATAATTTTTTAAACCATGATCTAAAATATAAAAAAATAAAAATAAATAAAAAAATAAAATTAAAACAACCTAAATCCTAAAATATAGGAAAAAATTAAATTTTTAAAGAAATAAAGAAAAGTAAGTACTTAAAAAGTAGAAATTCTATATTACTTAAGAATATAAAGAAAATAAATAATAAAAAGTAGAAGTTCCCTACCACTATCCTCCCTCCCTACACCCCTAAGCACTGGAGGTGCAGGGGAAACCCTTTAATTATGTGACACCATATCCCTAATAAGTTTAAATTATTATGTACTTGACTATAAATACTTAAAAAGTAGAAATCCCATATTAATATCCCCTCACACTCCTAAACACTGAAGTGTAGAGAAAATTCTTTAGGTATTAGGATTACCATATCCATAATAAGTTTAAAATATTATGTGTTTTACTATAATAGATTTTTAGGTGATGAGTTCAGGGAATTATGTTCTTGACTATAAATAGCTACCTCACTTGTATAAACATACTCTATGATTCTATTAAGTGTGAATGAGTAAGAATTTTAATAAAAGTTAGATCATATAGGAATATTTCCCTCTATTGACCATAGATGTTTATATATAATTATTTCAATTATAGTCAAGAACATAATTCTTAAACCATATATCTATAAAAAAATAAAAAATAATAAAATTAAAATAATCTAAAAAAAAATAATAAAATAACCTAAATCTTAAGATAAATGGGAAAAAATAAAATATTTAAAAAGATAAAGAAAAGTAAATACTTAAAGAGTAGAAATTCTACAACCATTTTCCTCTCCCTCCTACACTCCTAAGCACTGAAGTGTAGGGAAAGCCCTTTAAGTATTAGGATTACTACATTATAATGAGTTTAAAATGTTATGTGTTTTACTATAATTTTTTTTATGTTTATGATCTTTCTTAGTGTATTTTTAATACTAAATTGATTTTTTAATATATATTATTTATAGTTAAGAACATAATATCTTAAACTTATAGCCTATATACTCTTAAAAAAACATTTATAATAAAACCTATAAAAAATAAAATAAATAATTATTAAAAAATAATAAAAATATAAAATTGTAGTAAAACATAAATATTTCAAACTTATTATAAATAAAATAATCCAATACTTAAAGGGTTTCCTCTGCACTTTCAGTGCTTGGGGGTGTAAGGGAGTAGTAATATGGAATTTCTATTTTTTTTTAAGTATTTACTTTTTTCCTTATATTTTTAAATAATTTTATTTTTTCCTTATATCCTAAGATTTAGATTTATTTTTTCTATTTTACTATTTTATATTTTTTTTATTTTATTATTTTTTTTAAATATTTAATTTTTTTTAAATTATTTTTTATTTATTTTTATATTGAATATAGTTTAGAAAATTATGTTCATGACTATAAATAATCAGAATTTTTACTATTTTTTTAATTTTTAATATAATGACTTATTTGGACTAATTTTTTTAAATATATAAATAATAAAAAAATAAAGGAATAATATTATAAAAACAGGAATTTAAGATTTTAAAATATCTAAAAGAAAGTAAATAATAATAGATTATTATTTTATTTTAATTTTATTTTAAAATCCGGTGGGATCTTGATAATACTAAGAAAACTAAAGAAGAAGAAACAAAAGCAGGAATTGGAAATCATTGACACAAATAATAATATAAAGTATTATGGCATTCTAAGAAAATTAAATAATAAATTAGGTTTATATAAATGCAAAGAGGATAACAATGGAAACATAAGGCCAATACAACCTTCAAGGGTAATGAATATTCTAAAGAGCCAAGAAAAAATATATTTAAACAATGATATTGAATCCTTAAAATTAAAGGAATTCTTAGAGGATAAAAACATAAAATATGAGTTCATAGATCTATGTCCCCTATGTTTAATAGAGGGAAAATATAACATATTGGATAAAAATGATAGATATAGATACTACAACAAATATATATGTTTCCAATGTGCCTTTAAGGAAATTAAAGGAGAAGTAGACCTCAATGAAAACTTTATAGAAAGATTATTAAAAAAATTTAAAGATGTAGATAAAATAATAAATATATTAAATATAAAAAATCCATTGGACAGTCCTGAATTAACAAGATATGATATTTTAAGGGGAAGTGATGAGGATAAAATTAAAAACTACAAAATAGAGGAGTTGGATATTCCCAATGATTTAAAAAGCATTATAAAAAAAAGGGGAATAGAAGAACTTTTACCTGTACAAACTTTGGCCATTAAAGGAGGGCTTTTAAAAAATAGGGATTTATTAATTACTTCGGCTACATCCTCTGGAAAAACACTTATTGGAGAGTTGGCGGGAATAAAAAATATATTGGAGGGTAGGGGAAAGTTATTATTTTTAGTGCCCATTGTAGCATTGGCAAATCAAAAATACCTTGAATTTAAAGAACGCTATGAAAAAATAGGATTAAAAGTAAGTTTAAGGGTTGGTATGGGAAGACTTTCTGAAAATAGATCTGAAAACATAAATACTGATATAAATAATTCTGATATTATAGTTGGAACCTACGAGGGTATTGACTTTTTAATTAGGGCAGGTAAATTAAGGGATATTGGCACTGTTGTTATAGATGAGGTACATACTTTAAATATGGAGGAGAGAGGCCCTCGTCTTGATGGACTTATAGGAAGATTAAGATTTTTAAAGAATATTGGGGAAAATATTCAGATTATATATCTATCTGCCACTGTGGGAAACCCAGAGGAACTTGCAAGGAATCTTGGAAGTGATGTAATAATCTACAATGGAAGGCCTGTTCCCCTTGAAAGACATATAATATTTTCTAAAAACGAATACAATAAATTAAACTTAATAAAGGATATTGTAAAAAGGGAATTTAATTTAAAATCTAAGTATGGATATAGGGGCCAAAGTCTAATATTCACCTATTCACGGAAAAGGGCAGAATATATCTCAAATTTCTTAAATACAAAGGGCATAAAATCTGATTATTACCATGGAGGAATGGAATATAAAAGAAGAAGAAAGGTAGAGGATGATTTTTTAAATCAGAAAATCATGTGTGTAGTTACTACGGCGGCCCTTGGAGCAGGAGTGGATTTTCCAGCATCAACTGTGATTCTTGAAAGTTTGGCAATGGGAGGGGATTGGCTTACCCCATCAGAGTTTCAGCAGATATGTGGAAGGGCTGGAAGAAAGGGCATGCATGATAGGGGTAAGGTCTATATGCTAATTGAAATTGGTAAAAAATATCATGCCAAAATGGAAAGGGGAGAGGATGAAGTAGCATTTCAATTATTAAGTTCTGGAGCCGAAGATGTAGTTATAAAATATCAGGAAAAGGAAGAGTTAGAACAAATACTTGCCAATATATCCACTATTGAGAGATATGCTAAAAATAGGGGATATAATATTAAAAATAATAAAAGTATTAAAGATACATATAATACTAAATACCTATTAAATAAAGTGCCATTAATTGGATCAAACCATAGTTTAGATTATATAATAAATAAATTAATGGAATATAACATGATAAAGAATTTTAAAAATGATATTACCATTACAAAATATGGCTACTATACAGCAATTTCATTTTTATATCCTGAGGATGCTGAAACCATAAGGAAGAATTTAAACCTTCCAATTATTGATCTGTTATCTCTAATTAATCCCTTCAATGGATTGTATATTCCAGGAAATATCAAAAATAAAATATCAAAAATGATTAATATAAATATTCCAACGAATTTCATTGATGCATTTGAGGTAATAAAGGAGAATATATCAAAAATAACTGACAAAAACCTGCGAGATAGAATACTACCTTGGATAATGGAATTTGAGGGTATGATTGAGGAGGATATAATTAGATACTTTTCAAAATATATTATAACTCAAAGAATCAATAAAAAAACTCCCTTGCAGATCTCAAAGTCCATATATGATAACTTTACCCTACAAACCTACTCTGGAGATATATATACCTATTTAGAAAATACCATAAAAATCCTTGATGCCATTGAGAGAATAGGGTTAATCTATAATAAAAAGGCCTCAAAGGAGGCTGAAAATTATAAAAAAAGGATTTCTAATCCTTATAAATTATATAATAAACGATAATAAAAATAAATAATATAAAAAAATTAAAAATAAATAAAATAATAAAAAATATAAAACAATATAATAATCCAAATCTTAAAATAAAAGGAAAAATATTTAAAAAAATAAAAAAAAGTAATACTTAAAGTAAATACTTAAAAATTAGAAATTCTATATTGCTCAAAGGTATAAAGAAAATATAGTCAAGGACATAATTTTCTAAGCCATATCAATATAAAAATAAATAAAAAAATTAAAAAAATTAAAAATTAAGAATAATAAAAAAATAAAGAATAATTAAAATTAAAATAATCTAAAAAAATAATAAAACAATCTAAATCTTAAGATATTGGAGAAAAAATAAATATTTAAAGACATAAGAGAGAATAAAAAAGTAAAAACCCTAATACTAATATCCTCCCTCCCTACATCCCTAAGCACTGGAAGTGCAGGAGAAACCCTTTAATTATCGGAATTACTATATTATAATTTTTCAAGCACTGGGATTACTATATTCATATAGGTTATATTATGTGCTTTAATATAATAAAAATTAAATAAAAGATTAATCCACAATAGGTGAATAGATGGAAAATAACAATAAAAATGGGAACTTAGAGGAATATAACCATAATTCCCAGGACAAAGAACTCAAAAGAAAGATGTACTCATTCAATGACCTTATTAACTTAGCAAAGGAAATAAAGGACGAAAATCTAAGGGATAAAGTTATAAACTTTTTAAAAAACCCACTTCCAACACATAAAGATATAGAAAATACAAATGTTGCCATTGAAGACTCCCCTGCAAGTATTAAATGGCACCATAAATATAGAGGAGGACTTATTGAGCATATCATGGCCACCACAAAGTTAGCATTGAAAATATCTGAGGCTTTTGAAGAGGTATATGGCCTGGAAATTGATAGGGATAGGATAATAGCAGGGGGACTACTTCATGACATTATGAAACCCTTTAATTACATGGAAGATATTGAAAATGAAAAATACGACCATATATCCAAATTTCATTTGGAGCATTTAACTTTGGCAGTTGCAGAACTTTATAAGCAGGATTTTCCAATGGAAATTATAAAAATGGTGGCAACCCACCATGGAAAACATGGAGCCATGGAGCCAGATTCCATTGAGGGATGGATATTACACTATGCCGATAATATTGATGCCTCGTTGAATGATATTGCCATTAGAATATGCCAGGCAAGGGCAAGGGATATGAAGATTGAGGAGAATGAGATATATGATATATTTACTCCCTTAAAGATATATGAGATACGTGCAAAGGAGGGTAAAGAAAAATTAAAGGATAAATTATCCAAGATATTCAAACCATTGGAATCTGAGGATGACAAAGAATAATTTTTTTATTCCTTTATTTTTTATTATGATTTTAAATAGGTTATTATAAAATAAAAAAATAAAAAATAATTATAAAATCTAAAAATAAAATAATTAAAAAAATAAAAAAATAATGAATAATAACTATGATAACTAAATAAAATTAAAACCATAATTAAATAATATTTTTTATAATTATAGTTAAGAACATAAATTTTTTAAAAAATATAATCTAAAATATAATAAAATTAATATTTAAAAAAAATAAAATAATAAAAAGTTATAAGATAATATAATAAAATAATCTAAATCTTAAGATAAAATAAAATTAAAATAACCTAAATCCTAAGATATAGGAAAAATTAAACATTTGGTGAAATAAAGAAAAGTAAATACTTAAAAAGTAGAAATCCTATAACCTACCCCTTTTCCTACACCCCTAAGCACTGGATGTGCAAAGGAAACCCTTTAAGTATGTGATCCTATATCCATAATAAGTTTAAATTATTATGTACTTGACTATAAATAAATTAATAAAATTAAAAATAAAAAAATATTAAATTTTTTAATAAAAAACTTCATAAAAAATAAAAAAATAAGCGAAAAGAAAAAATATATAAAAAATAAAACATCTAAAAAGATATAAAAAATAAGGAAATAAAGGAGAGTCCTTAAAAGACTTTACCTATAAAGCATACTCCTATAGAGAAAGAGGCGTTAAAAAGCGTTTGAGTTTAGGAGTTATTAGGATGTAATTAACTATAATAGTTTTATTATTATTTTTTTTATAAGGATTCTATTTATTAAACATTAAGATTATTTTTTTGGAATTTTTAGTATAATGAAGCGAGAATTAAGATTATATCATTATTTTTGTAGGTTTATAAATTTAGATTATATATACTCGATTATATTTTAATTAACACTCTAATAAAGTGTGATATTATTAAAAATATTTAAATATATTATTTTCCTATTTAATTATTAATTTATTATTATTTTTTTATATCTATTATTTTTTAATATTTTTTTTATTACTTTTTAATTATTTTATTTTTATAAATAAAAAAGGGAAAATTATGATAATATTAAAAAATGCCAACATAGTAAATGTATTCACTGGAGAGATATTAAACGGAAATATTGGCATATTAGATAACAAAATTCTCTTTGTTGATTATAGGGATGAATTGGATATAGATAAATTAAAATTAGAATATCCCAATAAAGATTTTAAGGTACTGGATCTAAAGGGCAAGTTTATAACTCCAACCTTTATAGATGCCCATGTTCATATAGAATCCTCCCATATACTCCCTTCAGAATTTGAGAAATATGCATTATTAAATGGAGTATCAAAGGTAGTAATAGATCCCCATGAAATTGCCAATGTATTGGGTATTAAAGGCATTGAAATGATGATAAATTGCAGTAAAGTACTTGAGGTTTATTGCATGGTTCCTTCCTCGGTTCCTGCAACATCTTTGGAAACAAACGGAGCAAAAATCACATCTGATGATATTGAAGAATTATTTAAGAATCCCAATTATAAAAATAAAATACTTGGTCTTGGAGAGGTAATGAATTATATTGGAGTTATAAAGGAAGATAAAGAGATATTAAAAAAAATAGATATTGCCAAAAAATACAATAAACTTATAGATGGCCATGCCCCTCAATTATCAGGTATGGATTTAAATAAGTATATTGAAAAGGGTATAATGTCTGATCATGAATGTATCACTGAGTTGGAGGCATTGGAAAAATTAAGACTTGGAATTAAGGTAATGGTAAGGGAAGGGACAGTTTCCAAAAATATAGATGTATTAAAGGTAAAAGATAAAATAAAGGATATAAGAAACCTATTACTTGTAAGTGATGATATATCCATTAAGGACTTAAAAAATGGGTACTTATTAAATATTTTAAAAAAGGCCTTAAAATATGTTTCTCCAGTTGAGGCCATCCAGATGGTAACTATTAATCCTGCAAATTATTTTAATTTTAATATTGGTATAAAACCCTCCAATAACGCTGATTTAATTATTTTTGAGGACTTGGAGAATTTTAAGATAAATAATGTTATGATTAATGGAAAATTTTTAGAGGAATATGATTTATTTAAAGATTTCAATAAAAATATAAATAAAAGTATAAACACAGATAATAATATGCCTAATATGTCCAAAAACATTATAAATAAAAATTTTATAAATTATAATTATAAATCAGAAGAGGATTTTTTAATTAAAGGTATAGATAAGGATATTAATATGGAAAAATCAATGCGAATAATTTTGCCCATAAAGGATTCCCTTATTACTAATGAAAGAATAATAGGGGTTCCCAAAGTAATGGATAAATTAAATAAAAATAAATTAAATAGAATATATGTTGTTGAAAGGCATAAGGGAACTAACAACATAGGTAAGGGATTAATATATTTATTAAAAAAAGGAACCATAGCCTCCTCCTATGCCCATGATAGCCATAATGTAGTGGTAGTTGGAAATGATCTAAGGGATATTACCATTGCTGTTAATCACATAAAGGATATTGGAGGAGGATTTGTAGTAGTTGAGGATGGAGAGATATTGGAATCCCTTAAATTAGAAATTGCAGGTATTATGGGTTGTAATGGAGAATACATATATAAAAAGATGGAGACTATCCAGGACATAACTAAGGATTATGGGGTATTTAAGGGAGATATATTTTTAACCCTATCATTTTTAACATTGTCAGTAATTCCAGAGTTAAAGATAACAGACCTTGGACTTGTAAAAAATAATACCCTTGTAGATTTAATAGTCTAATATGTATATTATTTTATTTCATTTTTTAATTTTTTAAGGATTGGGCCTTAGTGTGTGGTGGTATAATGATAAAAACAGTTGTTGGTAGTTATCCTGTAATAACTAAGAAACCTGAAAGTTTCTTAGAAAAAATAAAGGACATCTTAGGAATATATGATGAATACAGTTATGCCATAGAGAGGGCAGTTTTGGATCAATTAAATGCAGGAGTAGATATACTAAGTGATGGGCAGGTAAGGGGGGACATGGTAGAAATATTTGTAAGTAATCTATATGGATTTGAAGGTAGAAGGGTTATAGGGAGAATTGAACATGTAAATCCAATTACCCTAAATGATATAAAATTAACTCAAAAATTAATAAATAAACATTCAAAGGAAAAGGGAGTTAAAGGAATTAAAGGAATATTAACAGGCCCATGTACCATAGCATCATCTGTAAAGGTGGAGAACTACTATAGTGATAATAAAGATGAATCCTTAATATATGATTTAGCCAATGCCTTAAAAAAAGAGGCTGAATCAATTCAGGACCATGTATCTATGATTCAAATTGATGAACCAATATTATCAACAGGAATTTACGAATTGAATACTGCAAAGAGGGCCATTAAGAGAATTACCGAAAATTTAAAGGTACCTGTGGCAATGCATGTATGTGGTAAAGTTGTAGATATTTTTGAAGAGTTAAATACCTTTAACGTGGATATTTTAGATCATGAATTTGCCTCAAATAGGAAAAATTTAGATATATTGGAAGAGACAAATAAAAAAATAGGTTTTGGATGTATAAATACCAAGTTAAAATCTGTAGAATCCCTTGATAAAATAAAGGACTTACTTAATGAGGGTTTGGAAGTACTTAAAAATAATAACAGTTTATTTTCAGATGGCAAAAACAATGGTAATATATTGGATATATTAAATGAATACATATTAATAGATCCAGATTGTGGTATGAGACTTTTTCCTTTAGATATAGCATATAAGAAATTGAGAAATATGGTTAGGGCCTCAGAGGAATGGGAAAGGGAATTAGGGTATGAATAAAAAATAAAATAATTTAAAAAATTAATAATAAAAAAATAAAAATTTAATAAAAAATAGGTAAATAAAAAAATAAAAAAATAAATAGAAAAAAAGGATTTAAAAAAAATTATAAAATAATAAAATATCTAAAGAAGAATATTTACTTTATAGGACATCCCTAAGAGGAAAGGATATTAAAAAGTAGCGAGAAATAGAAGTTATATAAACACAGGCTATTTATACTTAAAAAGATGGAACAAAAGATTATAATACTTATTACAATATAAAATAAAATAATTATAGAAATGATAAAAATAAAAAAATAAAATATATGAAATCAATATAAAATTTATTTTTTAAATAAAAATTAATAAAATCTATATAATTAATAATAAATATTTTAAAATTCTTAGAAAATAAATTTAAGGTTTATGCACTTGGCTATAATATAAATGGAATTATAATATATATAAATATTTATAAAATTAAATGGATATTTATATTATACAATTACCATATAATTAATATTATTTTTATGCTATATATTATTAAATAATCTTTTTAATTAAATTTAAAGATATTTATTCTAAAAATTAAAAAATTGGGAATAGAATGGTTCCAAAAAACTTTAAAAAAATTATAATACTTTTATTCTTCTTTGGAGCAATTAATATATGTGGGGCTATAAAATTTGAAAACTATGAAGTTATATATGATATTGATCAGAATGACCTTGTGCATGGAACCATATATTTAGATATATATAATAATGATTCAGAGGATATTTCCAGTATTACATATATTCTTCCTCAATCTATTCATAATTTAAAGGTAACCTCCAATAAAAATATAAGTTCAGTATCAGATCATCAAGTGGATGGATCCACTAAAATAATCATAGATCTGAAGGATCCTATAAAAAGAGGAGAGCGGTGTTATTTAAACATATCCTTTGATAGTGATATGATCTGGGATAAAAACGGAAGAAAAATGTTTTCAACAACAGTACCTGCTGTAAATTCTAACTTTACCATGACTGTAGTATTACCTATGGGGGCTGCTGTGGTATCTCCTGCAGAGGGCCTTTTAAGTATAACACCCCAGGATTATATAATAAATACAGATGGAAAAAGAATATATATTAAATGGAAAAGAAAATTATCCAAGGAAGACAAATACTTTACATCAACAGTGTCCTATAAATTACAAACAGTTATTAATCCCATTAATCAAAATAGTGGAATAATAGATAATATGTATTATAATATATTGGTAATAGTACTTGCACTAATGATTGTTGGATCCATTTACGGAATATATTATGAAAAAAAGAAAAATATGAAAAATAATAAAACCATAGAGGAGTTATTCCAAGAAAAAGAAAAATTAAACAATAAAATAAATAATTTATTAAACAATATTGATAAATTAAAATTGGAAATGGATCTTAAGGATAATACAATATTAAAGTTAAAGGAAAAAAATGAAGAACTATTAAAAGAAATAAATAAATTAACATCAGAATTAAAAGAAATAAAAGAAAAATTAATCAAAAGGAATGAAGTTGTAGCAGGATTAAAAAACTTAAATGAGGATCTTAACAAAAAGTTAGAGGATTATAAAAAGGAGATAATGCTATTGAATTTAAAAATAGAAGAATTAAATAAAGTAAATAAATCCTATGAAGAGGAATTAAATACCTTAAATAAATTAAATAATGAAAATAAAAAAATAATATCTGAAAGGGAAAAAACCATAGAAGAATTAAGGAATACTCTAAAATCCTACGAAGATACAATAAATGATTTAAAATGTAAAATAGAGGATTATGAAAAAACTAAGGGAGAACTTCTAATGAGAATACTAACTGAAGATGAAAAAATGGTTGTAAAATTAATAAAAGAATATGGGGAAATTACCCAGAAGGAAATTGTGGATATTACAGGATTAACTAAACCTAAGATTTCAAGGATAGTGGCTGATTTAGAGGGAAGGGGTATAATCAAAAAAATAAAATTTGGTAGAATAAATAAATTAACCTTATCTGATGAATTCAGGTGGTACAATGGTAAAATGGAATAATATATTCCTTGTTGCCCTATCTTTTACCCTACTACTATTTTTTTCCATGGGATCTGTTGAGGGAATAGTTATTGGAGAGGAGAAACCCTCCCTTGTTGATACGGTATTTATTACAAATGATAAATGGGTAGATGCCATTGCTTCTACAGAATATGCCTATGAGTCAGGGGGGATAATACTTCAAACAGAAAGTAATGAATTGGATCCTAAGGTAGAATCCCTTATAAAAGCCATAGAACCAAAAAAAATAGTAATTATTGGAGGCCCTTTAGCAGTATCCAATAATGTTGAAAATAAATTGAAAGAATATGGTACTGTTGTTAGAATCTGGGGGCCTACAAGGGTAGAAACCAATGAAAATATATTGAAGTTATTAAAAAATAAAAACACCTTAGTCCTGGTGGATAGTACTAACTTCAGTGAAGTAATGGGAGTAATTTCTAAGGGATATACTCCAGTATATTGCTTTATAACAAGGTATGATCCTTATGAGGTTATTAGGGTTTATGAGGATAATAAGGTAAAATTATACAATGTTAAGAATAGGAGATTTATTGGGGAATATGATAAAGAGAATGTTTTAGAGATACCAGGAAGTATATTGATATTAAAATGCCCTAATATATCTGCAACATATAGTTCCAATAGAGACATATGTGAATTTGGATATTCTTTGGTAGATTTGAATAGTAGTACTACAATATATTGTAATTCCACAAAATATAGATTATTAATAAGTGAGGATTCTCCCACTGTATTATTACTATCCAAGTACTTAAAAATACCCTTATATATTGAGGGGAGAGAAGAAGGGCATGAAAATTACATTATAGAATTTGGAGAGGATCCTATAAATAGTAGTATTAATGTTGCAGTGAATATACTTATTATTAAAAAAACTATGGAATTACAGGGGGGGAATAATGATCCATCAAACCTGGAGCAATCATTAAATGAGGCAAAAACCCAACTTTGGTCTAAAAATATTCCTGTTGAGAGGTATAACATACCATACACCTGTTTAGAGGAGTATTGGAGGTCTCAATAATTTAAAGGGTTTATGGAAATAAATATATAATATACTGATAAATACAATATTAAAATAAAAAATATCGTAAATAGGGGGATATTATGAAAATATTAATTTCAGTATGTGGCGAAGGATTTGGGCATACCACCAGATGCCTTGCCATAGGGGATGAACTTTCAAAGGAGCATGATATTAAGTATATGGCCTATGGAAAGAGTTTAGATTTTATAAGAAAATGCAATTATGATGCCTATGAAACATATCCTGAAATTAGACTACAGGGGCAGGATGGTAAGTTTGATATTAAAAGGAGCATATTTAACAATAAATACAACCCTACAAAAGCCGTTAAAAGAGAGTTGGAATTAATAAAACAGTATAAGCCTGATTTAATCATATCGGATTGTAAATATAGTACAGTTGTGGCATCAAAGTTATTAAATATACCTTTTTATATTATTACAAATCAGAACTATACTGAGATAGATAAAATAAAGTTTATTGTTTATCCTGTTATAAGACTATTAAATTTAGTAAATAAACAGGCAGAAGGAGTTATTATACCTGATTTGCCAATGCCCTATACCCTATGTGAATATAACTTAACTATGCTAAATAATTTATCCTTTATTGGTCCATTGGTTAGATATAACTTGAAAGACTATGATTATAAACAGGGAGATTATATATTAAGTGTAATTGGAGGGTTTGAATACAGATATAGAATTTTAGAACTATTAAATAACATCTCCAAAAGGAAGGACCTAAAGGTAAAAATGGTATGTGGAAGTTATGAGGTGGCAGAGAAGATAAATAAAATAAAATCTCCCAACGTTGAAGTTATCCCATTAACAACAGATATGGAGAGTTTAATAAAAAATTGTTCCTTTATAGTTTGCCATGGTGGGCATTCTACCCTTATGGAGGCCATAACTTTTGGAAAACCTGTTATATCCATTCCAGATTTAGATCATCCTGAGCAGGAGAATAATGTAAAAAAAGTAAATGAATTAAAATGTGGAATAGGTCTTAGCCATAGGGACTTAGAATATACCTTAGAGGGTGCTATTGATGAAATTATTAATAATGGAATCTACTTTAAAAATGCTAAGAAACTAAGTGATATTTGTAAATCCCACAGGGGTAGGGATAATATAAGGAAGATAGTTAAGGAATATGAAGAAAAGAGGGAAAATTCATCAAAAACAGGTATTTCTATTTCAAAATCTTTAAAATTCAAAATATAATATTAATAATGTTATAATAAATAAAATAAATTATAATTTTGGGATATGAATGTAAAATAAAATAACAAATTAAATAAAAAATAAAATAAGAAATAATAAAAATAATATCTATGATAGATAAAATTAATATTTATAGTCGAAAACATAATTTCTTAAATTCATATCTAAATTAAAAAATAAAATAAAAGTAAAAAATAATAAAAAAATGAAAATATAATAATCTAAAAAAATATTGAAATAATACAAATCCTAAGATAAAAAGGGAAAAATAAAAATTTTAAGAAATAAAGAAAAGTAAATACTTAAAAAGTAGAAATTCCCTATCTCTATCCTCCCTCTCCCTATGCTCCTAAGCACTGAAAGTGCAGAGGAAACTCTTTAAGTATGGATATTATATTTATAATAAGTTAAATTATGTGTTTGACTATAATAAAAATAAAAAACATAAAAAAATAAGTTAATAATAGATATAAATGGATAATATAATCCATCTAAGACTATTGGGAAAATAATATCATTTGCGATCTAAGGAAAAATAGATAGAAACTCTTATTCTCTTGCAGATAACTTATTAGATTATTTATAAGATTGTAGGAAAAATATTTATAGTTAAAAACATAATTTCTTAAACTCACTACATCTAAAAAATAAATAAAAAATATAAAATTAAAAAAAATTAAAATAATCTAAGAAATATAAAATTAATCTAATCCTAAGGTATAAAAGAAAAAAAATAAAAATTTAAAGGAATAAAGAAAAATAAATATTCAAAAAGTAGAAATTCCCTACCACCATCCTCCCTCTCCCTACTCCCCAAGCACTGTACGTGCAAAGGAAGTTCTTTAGTATGGAATTACTATATTCATAATAAGTTTAAAATATTATGTGTTTTACTATAACTGTTAAAATTAGTATTTTTTTGAAGTTTTTATTGTTAATAAATAATAGAAATTAGGATTTAAAAAATTAAATAGTTACGGGACGTTTAATAAAAAATAAAAAAATTAATAAAAATTTATTTTTAAAAAAATTATTAAAATAATACAATAAATAATAGAATTTATAAAACCTATAGTATATCTCCTATATTCCCCCTTTAAACGAAATGCTAATAAAAAATTAACTTTAAAAGATAATAAGATATATATAATTTTTAAAACTCTTAAAAAATAAGTTTAAAATATTTTTATTTATTCAACCACAATCAACTATTTTTATATGATAGAATATATCGAATTTTAATACAATATAAAATTTGGGATAATATGAAGGTATGTCTTCTATCGGGAGGTACAGGAACTCCAAAACTTATTCAAGGATTAAAAAAAATCATGCCTGAAGAGGATATTTCAGTAATTGTAAATACTGGAGAGGACACATGGGTAGGGGACTTATACCTATCTCCAGATGTGGATACTGTTTTATATACCTTTTCAGATCTTATAAATGAAGAGACTTGGTATGGGGTTAAAAATGATACCTTTATAACCCATGAGACTTTAAAGAAATATGAATCGAAGGACTTTAAAGAGTTTCTTAAAATAGGGGATAGAGATAGAGCACTGAAAATGCATAAAACCCACTATATAAAAAAAGGTTATCCTCTATCCAAGATAATTGAAATGGAAAGTAGGATGTTAAGTATTAAGGGAAAAATATATCCAATGACAGATGATAATGTTGAAACAAAAATACTAATTGAAGAGAGGGATGGAGATGATAAAAACAGGATACTATTGAAGTTCCATGATTTCTGGATAAAGAGAAGGGGAAGGGTAGAAAGGGTATTGGATATATTTTATGAAAATTCAAACTATGCAAGGGGTACAGATGGAGCCCTAAATGCCATAGAGAACTCTGATCTTATTATAATTGGGCCCTCAAATCCAATAACCTCCATAGGTCCAATATTAAGTATAAGAGATATTAAAAGAGCCCTTAGTAATAAAATAATTTTTGCAGTTTCTCCAATTGTGGGAGATGGTGCTATAAGTGGTCCTGCAGGTATGCTAATGGAGGCCAAGGGATATCCTGTTAATATTTATGGAGTATATAAATACTATGGGGATTTAATTAATACCTTAATAATAGATAAAAGGGATAATATCGAGGATAAAATAAAAAATATAAAGTGCAACATTGTTGCTACAAATATTATTATGGATAATCTAAATAGTAAAATTAATTTAGCAAGGGAGATAATTAAGCATTATAATAGTTAAGAATATAATTTTTTAAACTAATCTAAAGTATAGAAAAATAAATAATTTAAAAAAATTAAAAAATAAAATAATAAAATAATCTAAATCTAAGATATAAAGGAAAAATAAATATTTAAAGAGATAAAAAAAAGTAAGTACTTAAGTAAATACTTAAAAAGTAGAAATCCCTAACTACCCCCTTCCCCTACACCCCTAAGCACTGGATGTGCAGGGGAAACCCCTTAGTATGTGATCCTATATCCCCAATAAGTTTAAATTATTATGTCCTTGACTAAAATTTATAGAAAACTATAAAGTGGCAGTATGAAGTATTTATTAATTTATTCTATTAAGGATCCTGCAGGAGTAAATATAAAAAATAACCTGGATGATTTATTTAATGAATTATCCTCCTATGGTTTTAAAAAAAATATTGATTTTTTTGAGAGTGATAGAAACCTTATTGAACTTTCTCAGGAGGATATTCCTAAAAATTATGATTATTATATTTTTTTATCAAAACATAAAAGTGGCGGAAAAAACCCATCTGGGGCATTAACAGTCCATACTCCTGGAAACTTAACGACAGATAATTCATACGGGGGCAATCCTGAGGAAGTCTGTCCCTGTGATAGTATTTTGAATACGATAATGTTAAAAAATATTAATAAAGAATACTATAAAATAATCAATAATAAAAATAATATTTCTGATAATAATACACTGAATAATGGAAATAACAACAATAATACATCCCTTAAAATCTCCTTTGAAGGGGTGCATCATGGACCAAGTGATTTGGAAACTCCCTCAGTATTTGTTGAAATAGGCAGTACAGAAAGGGAATGGAAAAATGAGATATTGGGAAGGATAATTGGAAGATCTATATTAAGTACCATTGAAGTTCTTGAAAGGGAAAACTATGATAAGGATGTGGATAGGGTTATATCCTTTGGCGGCGGCCATTATGCTCCTAAATTTACAAAATTGGCACTTGAAGGTAAGTATTATGTGGGCTATATTGTTCCAAAATATGCAAAGGTTTCCCACAATGTTTTAAATCAAATGATTGAAAAACAGGATTTTGACTATGTTATTTTTGATTGGAAGGGCCTTAGAAGTGAGGATAAAAAAGAATATATAAGGTTTTTTGAGAACAACTCTATTTTATGGAAAAGGGTTTAATACTAAATTTTTAAGGCTTTAAAATAAATATATAAAATATCTTATAATAAAAAAATTAAATAATAAATTTTAATTATAATATTTATATATCATTAACTTACACATAAAATATAATTTTCCTTAATTTAAAAAGATAGAGGATATTATGATTCAGATTACAGTTATACAGATAGATAATTATGGGCCATGGACTGTTACTCCAAATCCCAGGAGAGAAAGTGATTTACAGGCATTGCAATCGAGATTATATGGCGATTTAAGTCTTCAATTTGGGGCCCATAAGGGCTTAGTATTCTATACAAGATTTGATAATTTAATAGCCATTACCAATGGTATAGATATAGAAACCCATAAGAGAATACAGGATAGTATTAAGAATAGATATCCAATTACAGTAAGTATGGGCATAGCCTCTGCAGAAACTCCCTATAAGGCTCAGAAACTTGCAACAGAAAAAATTCAAAAACATGGTAGTGCCCAGGATGAATGCCGAAAAGAGATATTGGATTTTGCAGGAGATTCTGTTTTAGAGGAGGGTTATGTTCAATTGGCACATGTGGATATAAACAACATTACTTCAACATCAACAGATTTGAAAAATGCCTATGATACCTATATTCAGGTTAATGAAGTTCAATTAAAACTTATAAGGGAATTAAAAAAATATGGTGCCATGGGTTTTTTCATTGGGGGAGATAATTTTATGTGTCCCTGTAATGGTATGAGTGAAGATGATTTCATATCCATATTTGAGAATATAAGGAAGGATACAGGTATTCAATTAAAGGCAGGAATAGGTATTGGAAAAACAGCAGAAGATGCATCTAATATGGCAGATATTGGATTGGAATTTATAAGGGAAGGAAAAACCACTAACAATTGCCAAGTATATACCGTGAACTATGATAATTACAATATTAAGAAAAAACCTAAAAAAACTTTATGTCCAATTTAATGGAGATTAAAAAATAATAATTATTAAAACCATAAAAAGTGGTGAAATAATAAGTAATAAAAAAAATTATAATCATATTATTGAATCCTGTAAGAATAAAAGGATAGTTTTGGCTCCAATGGCAGGGATTACCAATGGAGATTTTTGTAAAAAATACAGGGATTTATTTGGAATAGTTACCATTGGGGCATATAATTTGGATAATGCCACATTATCTGCCAGCAGAGAGATTGCTAAAAGGGGCAGAAGGGAGTTTTTATATGATATACCCAAATTAAGGAAAGTTATAAAAAGGGAAATAATTGAGGGAAAAAAAAGTAATTCCCTTGTTTCAGTGAATATTAGGTTTAAGGATTTTAATGAGGCAGAGGATACCATAAAATTAATTGATAAATATGGGGATATAATAGAAATTAATTGCCACTGTAGGCAGGGTGAAATTACTAAGTTGGGCCTTGGTCAGGAACTTTTAAAAAAGGAGAATAATCATATTTTAAAGGATTTTTTAAAGGGAATTACTGAATTAAACCTGAGGATACCTGTGTTTTTAAAAATAAGGGCTAATTTTATATCTGTGGATGAATTAATATATAATTTAAATAAGGTTAGAAAGTACTTTGATGGATTGCATGTTGATTGTTTTAATCCAGGTAAGGATTACCCTGATTTAAACTACCTTGAAAAAATAAGGGAAAACTTTAAAGAAAAAATTATTGTGGGAAATAATTCTATAAAATCAATGGAGGATGGAAAGAATATGCTAAAATATTCTGATATGGTATCTGTTGCAAGATGTGTTTTAAGTAATAACATCCAATGGATATCTGAATTTAATAAATATATCCAAAATAGGGAGATTAAGTAGTATTTAATAATATAGGATGTGTTAATTATTGCACTAAACCATAATGTTTATATACTGCAATGCTCTTTGTATATCTTGTTCCAATAATGAGAAAGCGGCCTTGATGTAGCCTGGTATCATACGGCCCTGCCACGGCCGATACCCGGGTTCAAATCCCGGAGGCCGCACTTATATGTTATATAAGTTGATAGAGTATATTTTTAAAGTGCGCCAGTGGTGTAGCCTGGTATCACTCTGGCCTTCCAAGCCAGTAACTCGGGTTCAAATCCCGACTGGCGCATATTTTGTTTTTTGAAAAATATTTTTTTATTTTTTTATTGTTTTTTATTTTTTATTTTTTTACTATATTTATAAGGCTTTTATAGGCTATGAGGAATATTTAATATTCATAATTATGTATATTTATTAATTCATATACTCAAATATATAATATTCCAAGTAATTGTTAGATAAAAAGCATTATTAGAATAAATATATAAAATAGGAAAATAAAAATAAATATATATCAAGGATTAAAAAGATAATATAATTTATCCTTAGATTATCCTACTTTAATAACCCTGGTGATACTGTGAAAACAAAGGTAATAGTTCTCTCCGAAGATGCCAAGACTTCTCCTTCAAGATTATTTAGATTTTTAAACTCACTGGATTATAATATAAGGGTTAAAGAAACCTGTTTTGGAGGTTATATTGAAGGAGAGGATGAGATTGTAGATGAGGTGGCCAATATTGTTAGAAACCTTGAAAAAAATAAAATCTTCTGTAAAGATAGAGGATACCCAATATGGGATAAAAGAGTTTGTAGGGCCTTTAGGAGTGGTGGTCCAAGATTTGGATTCCATCAATTGGAAGCAGAGCAGAAAACTTTGAGATTAATTTCAAAAGGATTAAATGAAGTGGAAAAGGGAGACTTAGATGAGAAAGAGATTAACAATAAATATGAGGAAATAGTAAATAAATATAAAAAATTAGATGTTGATAAATTTAAAGATATAATGCTAAATACCCAATAAATCTAAAATTATCTATTTTTTAATTTTTCAGGATTTTGTAATAAATTAATTAAATTAAATAAATAAAATATTCTAAGGTGCTATTTTGAAGGGATATAAATATAGAAAGGGCGCAGAATTTGAAAGGGAATTAAAAAAAATGTTTGAAGGGGGAGGCTTTGCAGTGGTTAGAAGTGCCGGGAGTCATGGGGTGGATTTAATTGTTGGTAAAAAGGGAAAACTCTATGCACTTGAATGTAAATGTACATCCAAGGAAAGATTCTATATTTCAAAGGAGGACATAATTAAACTTATAGATTTCTCAGAAACCTTTGGAGCCCATCCCTATATTGCAATAAAAATAAATGGAGAGATATTATTTATAAATCCCTATTTATTGGAGATAAATGGAAAAAATTACTCCTTGGATTATTATAAAATATATCCAATTGCCTTAAATTTTAAGGAGTTAATGGAGAAGGAATAGATTATTTAAATTCCTTCATAATCATTACTTTCCCATAAAATATAACTACAACCTAATACTAAGGTATATCCAAATTATCATTAAAATTAAGGTCAATAGGGTAATTATAATTAGATATGGAGAATTTCCAAATACTATTGGGATAGGCCCAATCATGATTATTCCTGAATAGGAAACTTTACTATTTAAATTTTTTTTATATTCCTCGCTATTTTTATTATCTTCCTTTGGGTATTCCCTTTGATTTTGAAGGTTAGAGGGGGAGGCATTGAAATTACTTATTCCTAAGGATATTAAAAAGAAGCCAGTAATTACCAAGATTATACCAGAATAAAGTATTAATTTACTATATTCCATAATATCTCCTTTGGGCAAATATTTTTTTATTTATTATATAGCAATAAAGTGATTGGGAAAAATTAGTATATAAAAATATAATTAAAAAATTATATAAATCACCTTAAACAAAATATTATAATAATAATACAAAATTATAATATATAGAAGGATTTATAAAATAAAGCATTTAAGAGGAAAAAAGGATAGAATGATCAGAAAGTAAAAATACATAATTATAGTTAAGAACATAATTTTTTAAACCATAATCTAAATATAAAAAATAAATAAAAAAATAAAAATAAATAAAATTAAAATAACCTAAGATATAGGAAAAAATTAAACATTTAGAGAAATAAAAGAAAGTAAATACTTAAAAAGTAGAAATCCCATAATCTACCCTTCTTTTCCCTACACTCCTAAGCACTGGATGTGCAGAGGAAACCCTTTAAGTATGGATGCTATATCCATAATAAGTTTAAATTATTATGCCCTTGACTATAAATTAGATAATCCAAGATTTTAAAAATACTTAAAAAGAAATAATAACAAAAATTAGAAATCTCCTATTATTCTCCACGAATGCCCATAAGCACTGAGGGAAAGGATGGATTTCTTACAGGAGGGCATTATGGACCTTAGTTTAAGGTAAGATAGAGATATATTTACAGTGAATTTTTTTTAATAATATTAATTCCCTATGTTATTTTTATTATTATAGGATATTTTTATTTTTATTATTTTATTAGGATTATAAGTTAATGTTATGTATTTACTATAATTAATATAAAATTTATTTTTAATTATTTTATTAATTAAAATTTTATTTTTATTTTATTATTATATTTTAATTTTTAATAATGAATATTATGGGGTAATTATATGACCTATAAAAACATATATCCAGAAAAGATCATTAAAAGGGGAAAGGATTATTATAAAAACAATTTAGTAAAATACTGCGTGGTATTTAAAAATAAAATATATGGTAAAGTAATCGGCGGGAAATTATACAATACCATTGTGAATTTAGAGGATTATTCTGGTTTATGCTCCTGTCCCTATAAATACAACTGTAAGCATGCCTATGCAATAATTGAGGCCTATTCAAATAAAAATTATGTAGATGGAGATGAATTATTTAATAATTTAAGAAAAATGCCAAAGGAAGAAATATTAAAAATCTTGGAGGATATAATTATTAAAAATAACCTGTGGCATGAAATAATCCCTAAAAAAGAAAATATATTGGAGGAAGGATTATCAATTTTAAAACTTATTCCCTATGAAAAAAAGAATATTTATACATTTAAATCTTTTTTAAAAAATAGATTTTTAAAGAATTCCAATGATGAAGAATTACTTGAACTTTTAAAGGAAATAGGAACATCTGAATATATAGATGAGGATAGTGGGCATCTTTGTAGTATAGTGGATATCTTAGCCCATGAAATATTTAGTAGAAATAACAGGGAGATAATTGAAAAAGCATTTAAAATTTCAAAAAAATATAAAAAACTATGGATTATTGAGGAGTATTACTATGATTATTGCAAGGGACTTCTATAGTAGGCCCTTAAATATATTAGAAACAATTTTATAAAAATTAAAAATTAATTTAAAATAATTAAAAAAATAAAATAAAAAAATATAAAGAAATAATCAAGAAAAACCATATAAAAATATTAAATTTTAAAATACCTAAAAAGGAAGAGTGTGCCTAACAACTTCTAACTTAATATTTTATAACAGGAGTGTTATGCATCGAGGATTTTAACAAGGTTTATATAAATGAAATGGTATGTTAGACACTCTCAAAAAGAAGTAAATAATAAAGTAAATCCTGCCATTTATTCCCTGTATTATCCTAAATAGGGAAAGAATACCTGTAGTACTAATACATTATAAACCTTAGTTTAAGATAAGGTAAATATTATTTAATGTAAAATTCTATTTACTAATTATTCCTTATTATTTATATAGTTTAAAATAATATTTAACTATCAATAATAAAAATAATAAAAAGGATAAATATAACTAATAAAGGGAAATACTTCAAATTTATATCTTTTTTAACCTAACTATAAATATCCTTTCATAGAGTACTTGAGGGTATGAATAATATGGGATTTTTACTTTTTATTTTTACTTCCTCTTAAATATTTTAAAATTTTTATATTTTATCTTATTTTTTAGTTTTAATTAATTTTAATTTTTTATTTTATTATTTTTATTATATTATTTATAACATAGATAGTTTAAAATAATGTCTTTGACTTAATTTATTTATTAAATGGGATATTATGGAAATAAAAAAAATAATTGTAAAGGGCATAGTTCAAGGCGTTGGGTTTAGGCCCTTTATATATAGACTTGCCAAGGAAAATGATTTAAAGGGTTATGTAAAAAATATGGGGAATTACGTTGAAATAGTTGTTGCAGGGGATAAAAGCAACATAAATAACTTTTTAAAGGATATGAAACATAAAAAGCCCGCCCTTTCACAGATAAATGAGATAATTATCTCAGGTAATTTAGATAAAGATTTTAATTTTAATTTTAATTATGATGATTTTAGGATTAAAAATAGTGATAGTGGGGAATTAGATAGAAGCAATAAAGATATTGGAACCATACCTCCAGATGTTGCAATATGTGAGGATTGTCTAAGGGAAATGTTGGATAAAAACAATAGAAGATACAAATACCCATTTATAGCATGTATTAACTGTGGTCCAAGATTTACCATAGTAAAAAGATTACCTTACGATAGGGATAATACCTCCATGGATAAATTTCCACTATGCGAGGATTGTCTAAGGGAGTATAGGGATCCAATGGATAGGAGATTCCATGCCCAAGCTACCTGTTGTCCAAAGTGTGGGCCAAGGGTTTATTTAGTAGATAGAGAGGGAAATACACTATGCAACAGTAATAGGGCCATAAATGAGGCCATAAAGATCCTAAGTGAGGGAAATATCTTAGCAATAAAGGGTATTGGAGGTAGCCATTTAGCATGCCACTGTGATAATGACGATACCATTATAAAATTAAGAAAAAGATTAAACAGGCCTACCCAGCCCTTTGCAATTATGACAAAGGAGGAAAATTTAAGGTTATTTGCAGATCCTCAATGGGATGAGTTAATTCTTTTAAAATCTCCAAAAAGGCCCATTGTTGTTGTGGGAAAAAATGAAAATTATAAAGATTATATTTCAGAGTATGTATCCAATTTAAATACAGTAGGAGTAATGCTTCCCTACTCTGGAATGCATCATTTACTTTTAGAGGGTAATAATACTATTGCATACATTATGACCTCTGCAAATCTTCCAGGTTATCCCATGGCAATAAAGAATAGGGACATACTATCCAAATTAAAGAATATTGCAGATTATTTTTTAATACATGATAGGGAAATAGTAAATAGATGTGATGATAGTGTATTAAAAAAAATAAATAATAACATGGTATTTATTAGGAGATCCAGGGGATATGTCCCAGAGCCCATTATTGTAAATAATCATCCCTATATTAAAAACAATGATAAAAATATACTCTGCGTAGGCCCAGAGATAAACTCAACAGTTTGTTTAATTAAGGGTAATAAATTTTACCTATCCCAATACATTGGAAATACCTCAAAGTATGAAACATTTAATTTTTTAAAGGAGGGAATAGAGAATTTAATAAAAATTACCAATAGTAATAGGATAGATGCCATTGTATGTGATTTACATCCAAGTTATAACTCTACAAATTTAGCCAAGGACCTTGCAGAGAGATTTGAGGCAGATCTATATCCTATTCAACATCACAAGGCTCATGGGTTTTCCCTTTTGGGGGATAATGATATATTCCAAAACTCCATAATTATTACCTTAGATGGAGTGGGATATGGAGAGGATGGCAATATATGGGGGGGCGAAATTCTAAGGTATTCCAATAATAAAATGGATAGAATAGGCCATTTAGAAGAACAGTATATGCCAGGAGGAGATTTATCTACAAAATACCCTCTTAGAATGCTACTATCCATATTATACAAAAAATTAAGTAGAGAAGAATTAATTGAATTTATTAGCGGATATAATTTTTTTGAGGAAAAAACTTTAAATTTAATAATATTCCAACTTGATAAAAAAATAAATGTTAGTAAAACTACCTCCTGTGGGAGAGTACTTGATTCCATATCCAGTATGTTAAATATCTGCAATATAAAAACCTATGATGGAGAGCCAGCCATTAGATTGGAAAGTATCTCAGAGAATTTTAAAAAGTATCATGATTATAGGGAGTATAATAAATGTTTGGAAATGGCTCAGGAAAATGTAAAAATAAAAAATAATATAATTAATACAACAGATTTAGTATATTCTGCCTATAATATGCTTTTAGAGGGATATAGTAGGGAATTTATAGCATTATATGTACATCTGAGTATAGCCGAAGGATTATCCTCTCTGGCCTTAAAATTTGGAAAAAAGGAGGATTTTGAATACATTGGATTAACTGGAGGAGTTTCCTACAACAAAATTATATCAGAAAGAATAAGGGAAAATATTGAAAAAGAAGGATTTAAATTTTTATATCCCAATAAAGTACCCAATGGCGATGGAGGAATTAGTTTTGGTCAAGGGATAGGTTATATTTTAAATAATGAGTAGATAAAAGATAATTATAAAAATTATGAATAATGAATGTTAATTTAACAATAAAATTTTATTATTTTATTTAGCCTTGAAAGCTATTTGTAATAAATTAACAACAACTATTACTTTAATTCCCATTAAGGGTCCCAATAATAAAATAATATTATTATTATGAAAATGAAATAAAGAATAATTATAAAGTATTATAATAAAAAAATAAAATAATAAAAATAAAAAATTAATATAAAAATAAAAACAATTAAAATAATAATCTAAGATTTTAAAATATTAAAAAAATAAAAATATTATTATAAACTTTATTTTAAGAGAGATTAGGGACAAATATAAAGATAATAAAATCCATAATATCCTTTTTTTAAATTTCTTAGGATAATTTTAAGATATTATATAATTAATATAACCATTTTTTTAATAATAGTTATAAAAATATTTATAAAATCTAAATTTTTAAAATAAACTCCCTAAAAGCATTTACCTAATCGGGGGGATGTATGTGAAATTTGCAGAAGCCCTAATTAATTTTCTATTAAAAAAAAACATAAAAACAATATTCTCCTATCCTGGGGAACAGATTATAGAACTATACAGGGAATTAAATAATTCTCCCATAAAAAATATCTTAGTTAGACATGAGCAGGGAGCCGCACACATGGCTGATGGATATAGTAGAATTACAAACTATGTTGGAGTATGCTTAGCAACAGGAGGGCCTGGGGCCACAAATTTAATCACAGGAATAGGTACTGCCTATAAGGACTCTTCATCAGTTTTGGCAATTACTGGAAGATGTGAAAGAAAATATATAAATAAAAATTACTTCCAAGAAATAAAAATGGACTTTTTAAATATTTATAAAGGATATCTCATGGATAAACCTAACTTGGATAATTTAGAGAATATATTCCATGATTGTCTATATAGTAAAAAACCTATCTCTTTGAATATTCCTCAGGATATTCTCAAATCAAAGATAATAGATTCATTTAATAAATATAGTGAATATAAGGAATATAATGATTATAATAAATATAATAATTACAATAAATATAATAATCCTAATAAATATAGGCATAAACATGCAGGTAATAATGGAGATAGTAAAAACAGTGAAACTATAAAGGATAATATAAGGGAAAGTATAAAAAAAATTAAGGATAAACTATATAACATAGGTAATGTTAAAAAACCATTAATACTTATAGGCCAGGGTATATATGGTATCCTACCCTATAGGGATATGGTTAAAATAAATAATATATTAAAGGAATTAGATATTCCAATAGTAACCACATTCCCTGCAAGGGGGGTTATAAATGAAAATTATAAAAACTCCTTAGGACTAATTGGAAGAAGAGGAACAATTATTGGAAATAATTACCTCTTAGAAAGTGATATAGTAATATCCATTGGAGCAAGTTTATCCTATAATACTCTACCTGATGGCATAAGGGAAAGTATTTTAAAAAAAATAATGCCTATAAACATAGAGGGCAAAATAAATTCATTGGAGGATATAAAATATATCTTTGAAGAAATAAATAATTTAAAAGTATTAAACATAAATAATAAATCTAATATAGGGGAGAATTCCTTAAATAATAAAAGTAATATTAATGATAATGTTAAAAATAATATTATGCAGAAATTAGGAGATTATTCTTCAAAAATAAAGGAAATATTGGATAATTTACCAGAGGATGGAATAATTACTACAGATGCAGGAAATCATACTGTCTTTGTATCATTATTAAAAAAATGTATAATCCCAAGAAATATAATATCATCCCATGGTATGGGTACAATGGGCTTTGGAATTCCTACTTCAATTGGCGTTAAGTTTGGATGTTTGGATTATAATATGGATAGGGAAGTTATCTCCATAAATGGCGATGGAGGATTTCAGATGAATCTTCAGGAGTTGGCCACAATAGAGGAGAATAATTTAAAGATTCTAATGATAGTAATGAAAAATAATAGTCTTAATGTATTTGGGAGTATTAAAAATCCAAACTTTAATAAAATATCTGAGGCCTATGGTATTGATAATGTTTATATTGAGGATGTTTATGATATTGGGCAAAATATAAAGTACTATTTAAGGAATAATAAACCCTATCTTATGGTTATAGAGTGTAAAAATGAAAAATTACCTAAACCCTCAATGATTTAAAAAATAAAATATAGTCAAAAACATAATTTTCCAAATCATATACAAGATATAAAAAAATAATAAATAAAAAATAATTAAAAAAATTAAAATTAAAAAAATAATAAAATAAAATTAAAATAATTCTAATTAGGATAAAAAAATAAACACTTAGAAAATAAAGACTTAAAGAAATAAAGGAGAACAAATACTTAAAAATTAGAAATTCCTTACCATTACTTCTACTCTCTCACACCCTCCTAAGCACTGGAGATGTAGAGAAAATCCTTAGGTATTACTGTAATACAATGAGTTTAAAAATATTATGTACTCAATTGTAATAAAACCAAATAGGATTATATTATACACTAAAAACAAAAGATATTATAAGAGATTAAAAGGCTTAAAAAGGATAAATTATCCTATGGAAATTAAAATACTGGGCATTGTAATCTATATCAAGTATTCTCTCACTAATGGATCCCGTTGGAAATGAATTCTTTTGTAAGTTTTCATTCATATTATAATAAATTAGGTATTTGTTAAGTGGATACATCCAATATGAGTTTAAAATATTATACTCCTATTATAATTTAAAAAATAAATAAAAATAATAAAAAAATAAAAGGAGGAAATAAAATGGAAGAATTATTTAAATTACTTACAAATGATATACATTTTAATGTAACAGAGTTAAGTAGCAAAACATGGAATAAAAATTGGAAGGTTCCTGAGGGACTTATATCCATAGTGGGATTGGAGGATGGAAAACGCCCAGTCTTTTACTATGGAGTTGTTGATAATTATAAGGAGGATTATTTATTGAATAAGGGAGTTTCTGAAAATAATAATAAATTTGTAAATGCTAGGATGTATTTTAAATTTGATAGAAATGATGTTATGGCAAAGGAAAGGTATGTTGTGGCCAATGGGTTCAATGGACTTTTACTTTGTATAAAAATTGATAAGGATAAATTTACAAAGACCTTTGAAAAAATACTCTTAGAAAAGTATAACGAAGGAGAGGAGCATATTGTAGAGGTGTTGGATAAAATGATGGATAGAAATATGTTTGACTCTGTGGAGGAAAGTGTTAGATATATAACAAATAGGGATTACAACTGGCTAATAGGTAGATTAAAATATAAGGCTGGGCTTTTTAACTATTCTGGACAGGGATATTGGTTATTGCCTTTAAAAACAAACATGAAAATTACTAAGGGATTTAAATTAACAGATAATGAAATTATTGTAGATTTGGAGAATACTGAATTATTTAAAAATTACCTAATATATGTGGATATTAAAGATGGAGTAATCAAATACAACAAAGATAGGTTATGTAAAAGTGGCTTTTCACTTGTTGATGAAATTAGAAAGCAGATGAGCGATGATACCTGTCCTTGGTGTGGAGAAAAGTTAAGGTTGGTTAAAACTAAAAGAGGAGAATTCTTAGGTTGTTCCAATTATCCTGAGTGCTTGTATAGGAGATTTTTGAAAAATAATAATAAAAAATGAAATAATTAAAAAAATGAAAAATAATAAAAATATAAAAAATATAGAATTAATATAAAATTTATTTATTAAACAATTTATAAGATAAGACCATTTTTTTAATGCCCATTAAAATAAATAAAATTTTCTATAGAAATTAATTATTTAGAAAATATGCTTACTTAAAGATAAGAGGGAATCTATGAAACCTACTGCTTATTTTTCTATGGAATTTGCCATTGATCAACCTTTAAAGACCTATGCTGGGGGTTTAGGCTTTTTAGCAGGTTCTCATTTTAGGGCTGCTAAAAGATTAAATTATCCTATGGTTGGAGTTTCAATGTTATGGAGTTATGGTTATTATGACCAAGTAAGGGATAGGGAAGGAAGAATGAAGGTAGATTATGTTAGGAAATACTATGAATTTTTAGAGGATATTAAATTAAAGGTACCCATAACAATAAACAATGCCACAGTTTGGGCAAAGGCCTATAAACTTGAAGAGGACATATTTAAAACTTGCCCAATCTATTTCCTAACAACAGATATTCCTGAAAATGACTACTTATCCAGAACTATCTCCTATAACCTATATGATGGGAATAATCTAACTCATATTGCCCAGGAGATAGTATTGGGTATTGGAGGTTATAAGGTAATAAAGGAATGTGAAAATATTAAGTTATATCACATAAATGAGGCCCATGCCCTACCCTTAGGTTTTAAACTACTTGGGGAATATGGCCTTGACTATGTAAGGGAGCACCTTGTATTTACCACCCATACGCCAATTCCTGCAGGTAATGAAGTACAAGATTTATATTTACTTAAAGATATGGGATTTTTTGATAATGTTGATGTATCCACTGCTGAAAAACTTGGAGGGAATCCATTTAATTTAACTGTTGCAGCACTTAGGATGTCAAAAAAGGCAAATGCTGTTTCAAAACTCCATAAAAAAACCACTGAAGAAATGTGGTGTTGGGTAGATAATAGATGCCCAATAACCTATATAACAAATGCCCAGGATAGGTATTATTGGCAGGATCCTATAATAAGGGATGCAGCAAAGGAACATAACTATAAAAAAATAAGGGATAGAAAAATGGAACTTAAGGAGGAGTTATTCAAGGAGGTAGCCAATCAAACTGGAAAGTTATTTGATCCCAATATTATGACAGTGGTATGGGCCAGGAGATTTGCAGATTATAAAAGGCCATATTTGCCCCTATATGATGAAAATAAATTAAAGGATCTCTTAAAGAATAGAAAGATTCAGATAATTTGGGCAGGAAAACCACACCCCAATGATATTAATGGCCAAATGACATTCAATTGGATTGTATCAAAAACAAGAAATTTAAAGGGGGCAGCCATACTAACAGGATATGAATTAAATTTAAGTAATTTATTAAAATTAGGCTCAGATGTTTGGCTAAATACTCCAAAACGTCCCAATGAAGCCTCTGGAACCTCTGGAATGACAGCATCAATGAATGCCTCAATACACATGAGTACCCTTGATGGATGGCATGTTGAGTGGGTTGAAATGTATCCTAATAATAGTTTTACAATAGGGGATGGAATACATACTGATGATGACTATGAGGCAAAATGCATGTATGAGCAACTTGAAATTGCTTCAGAGATGTATGATACAGCAGATTGGTGGAAAAAGGCATGTAATTGTGTAAATGATGTTGTTAAATACTTTGATGCCGAGAGGATGGTTAAGGAATATGCCTCTAAGATGTACTGTTAAATGAACAATAATGTATAATAATACAATATTTAATCCTTATATTTATTTAAATATCCCCTTGGAGTAATAATCTTATCAAGTATTATCTTGGTATTGGAGTTGCCCACAATTATTGTTGTATTCATATCTATGTATTCCATATATTCCTCCAAATTGTTGATTATATCTGATATGTTGGTTATTCTATGCTCCTCTAAATCCCTTCCAGCATTTTTAACTATTCCAACAATATAATTAGTATTCCTTTTATTCCCATATTCCTTTATAATATCCAATGTCTTTAAAAATGGTTCCTTTCTCGACTTACTTAATGGATTGTATATTGCCAAAACAAAATCCCCTTCAAGGGCATGTTTAACCCTATTAAGTATGACCTCTAAGGGAGTAAGTAAATCACTTAAACTAATTACTGCAAAATCATGATTTAGAGGGGCTCCCAATATTGCAGAGCACACACTTGCAGAGGTTAAACCACTTACTACCTTTATTGGTATTGATAAATTATACTTTGAAGCAAGTTCATAGGCCAAGGAAGCCATACCATATATGGTGGCATCTCCACTGGATACTAAGGCAACATTTTTATATTTAGATTCATTTAAGGCGTATTTTACCCTTTCCATTTCTTTTTTCATTCCTGTTGTATATGTCTCTTTGTTAAATCTTTTTATATACCTTTCATATCCCTTATAACAGACAATTAGATCCACATCCTTTAGCACTTTTTCAGCCTGTTCTGTAAAATATTCTCTATTTCCAGGACCTATACCAACAATATAAAGCATAATATCACGTAAGGAATTAAATTTAAAATATTAAATTAATAAATGAATTAATATAAAATAATTAATAAAAATTATAATTAAATATTATATTTAAAACTTATAATAAAATATATAATAAGGATAAAATATTAATAAAGAGAATTACTTTAAGTTCCTAATTTAGATTAATATGGCTTTTCATAATACCTATTCTTTAAAGAAATTAAACCTGCCCTCTCGGTGCAGGGGTATAGATGAATAGTTATAGGATTTTACTTTTGTATTTACTTCTTATTTAGTATTTTAAATTCTTTTATTTTTTTATATTATTATCTTATTTTTTTAAATTATTATTTTTTTATTATTTTTTTGAAATTAAGTTTTTTTACTTATTATAAGTAATTTTTTTATGACCATATAAAAATTGTAAAATCTACTTCCCACAAAAATAATTTATAGTAAAATAACCTATATAAAAATATGAATTAAAAAACAAATTAAAGAGAAATAAACAGGAGAATCAATAAACCATTAGAACACTACCATATAAAGGGAACAGGAAGAATATCCTCTATAAGCAGAAGAAGTCTTAATGTTAAGATTATTCTCACTTTACCTTTAATTTTTATAGATTAATGGTTGATGGGAAGTAGGGTTTATATATTATATTTTTAAATCATACAGAAAAGAAAAGAAGTTTTAAAGGATCTCTTTAAACACACTTCAAACTTATAAGTGGCAAGATAAGACATAATAAGGTGGAAATATGAACAAAGAAGAACTACTGAAAGAACTTAGGAAAAACAAGAAAAAGATAAAAGAATTTGGAGTTAAAAGAATTGGGATATTTGGCTCCTTTGCAAGGGATGAGGCAGGAGAAAAAAGCGATATTGATGTTGTTGTTGAATTTGAGAAAGGCAAGGCAACGTTTAAGAATGTCTGCGGGCTTGTTGATTTCCTTGAGGATCTTTTTAGCAGAGAAGTGGATATATTAACCCCCGATGGAATAGAATCTATCAGAATAAAGGATATAAAAGAAGAAATAAGGAGAGAGATAGAATATGTCTAAGAGGGGAGATAGAGAATTTTTACTTGATATGCTTCTTGCATGTGAAAAAATATTAAATTACACTAAAAATTTAAGTTATGAGGAGTTCCGCAAAAATGATATGGTTGTGGATGCCGTTGTAAGAAACATAGAGGTATTAGGGGAGGCTTCCAAAAACATCTCACAGAATCTAAAACAAAAGTATCCAGAAGTTGAATGGCGTGATATTTCAAGGACAAGGGATAAAATCATTCATTTTTACTTTGGTGTTGATTTAGATATTATCTGGGATATTATAACTGTAGATATTCCTTCTTTAATCAAAAAACTCAAAGTTATAGTGAAAAAAGAGGGATATGATGAAACCAATTAACTGGAAAAGGGACGTTCAGATAAAGTGGTAAATTATATGTAGGCAATAGTCGAGAATATATCCCATCTACTGATCTAAATGAAAAACGTAGTTATGATATAAAAATCTTTATTCCCCATACTTTTGAAAGATAACACAGAGAGGATAAAATGTTAAAAAATGTTATAAGAGAACCAACAGGGGACATAAGTTAATATTAAGTAATTAAACATTAATAAAAAATTTTATAGAAAGGTAGCCTGTCAGACAGTGCTGATTTCATCACATTATAAAATATTATCAGCGGGGGTAACTCTCATCATCCAAGACTACTTAAAAAAATTGATTAAAATTTAATAATGTAAAAATAATTATTTATTAATGGGATAATTTGGGGCCTCATTGGTAATAAGTACATCATGAGGATGACTCTCTCTCTGACCACTCTGGGTTATTATTACGAACTTTGCCTTCTTCTTCATTTCCTTTATGTTTTTGGCTCCACAGTATCCCATGGAGGACCTTAATCCCCCTATAAGTTGAAATACAATATCCTTCACAGGACCTTTGTAGGGTACAGCCCCTTCAATTCCCTCAGGAACCATTTTAACATGTTTCATATGACTCTGGAAATATCTATCTGCTCCAGCACCAACTCCCCCAGACATGGCACCAAGGGATCCCATTCCCCTGTATTGTTTATACTTTCTTCCATTTATGGTAATTAATTGCCCGGGAGCCTCCTCAGTTCCAGCAAGCAAACTTCCCAACATTACTGCATCAGCCCCAGCAGCAATTGCCTTGGCTATATCTCCACTATACTTTATTCCCCCATCTGCAATTATAGGTACTCCCTGTTCTTTGGCAACCTCTGCAACCTCTGCAATAGCAGTTAATTGGGGAACCCCTACTCCTGCAACTATTCTTGTGGTACATATACTTCCTGGACCTATACCCACCTTTAAAACATCTGCCCCAGCATCCATTAAATCTAATGCAGCCTCCTTTGTGGCAATATTGCCTACAATCAACTTAGTTTTAGTGTCCTTTTTTTCTATTAATTTTTTAATTTTTTTAATGGCATTTACTACATTCATATTATGGGCATGGGCACAATCTATGGCTATTGCATCGGCCTCTGCATCTATAAGGGCCTCTGCCCTTTCTAAATCATTTGGCCCACATGCGGCAGATACTAAAAGCCTTCCCTCTTCATCTCTTGCAGCATTTGGGTATTCCTTTCTCTTTAATATATCCCTCAAGGTAATTATTCCCACTATCTTATTATTATCCACTATAGGCAATCTCTCTATTCTATTTTCATACATTAGATCCATAGCCTCATCATGGGAAATATCCTCATCTCCATGAACAACATTCTTTGTCATTATGTCCCTTACTAAAAGCCCCTCCTTATTTTTTATATATTTATTTTGCACATACCTAATATCCCTTGTTGTGATTATTCCTATAAGTTTATTGTCCTCATCCACAACTGGGAGACCACTTACTGAATACTCATCCATGATTCTTTTGGCATCCTCCACTGTACTATTTTGGGATATAGTTATTACATCCCTAATTATAATATCCTCTGCCTTTTTAACGGATATTACTTGATTTACCTGTTCATCTATTGGCATATTCCTATGGATGACTCCAAGACCTCCCTTTCTTGCAAGGGCTATGGCCATCTCCTTTTCAGATACAGTATCCATTGCAGCAGAAATTATAGGTATATTTAATTTTAATCCTGCAAGATCTGTGGATATATCAGTATCCTTTGGCTCCACATGGGAAGCATTGGGTATTAATAAAACATCATCAAAAGTATAAGCCTTTTTGGCATTGTATATTTTATCTAAAAACAAAATCCCACCTTTATCCTTTTTTTATATATTATTTTAATTAATATATATACTTTACAGTTTTTAAAAATTATATTAAATAAAAAAGTAATTAAAAAAATTAAAATAATAATATGAATATAAAATTAATAAAAATATAAAATAATATAAAAAATAAAATCTGTCCTATAATTAACCCCTTAACTATATTAAAGTAGAACATAAATATCCTGCAAAAGGATTCCATCATTCAGAACCTCCTTCCATCTAAATCCTTTAGATATCCATTTTTTGTTCCTAAAGTTTAACTGTGATTGAGGAGAAGAAAATCCTACTCTCTGATTGAAGATGAAAAGAAAGACAACTGGATTCCCACCTCTAAATGTTTCATGCCTGAACTTGGCACATAAACTCCTCCCTAACCGAAAAGTATATATATAATAACATAATATTTAATGGTGCAGGTAATTGCAGGGGTTGCCAAGCCTGGCCAACGGCGCTGGACTTAAGATCCAGTCCCATAGGGGTTCGGGGGTTCAAATCCCCTCCCCTGCACTATTTTTTTAATTATTTTATTACAATTATTAATTTTAAAGATATATATTTATTAATTTAAATATATGGTTCTGTTATATGTTTTATTTTTTATACTTGTATTATTAAATATTTTTTTTATAATTATTTACTTCATTTTATATTTTATATCTATATTAAATTAAATAGTTATTAATACAAACTATTTAAAATAATATATTATCCAATAATTAATTTTAATTGGTGATGATATGGTAAGATGGACAGCCTATAAAATTAAACCAGAAGAATTTTTGGAAAATGAAGTGGTTGATAAATGTATTATACTTGATGGTAAAAAAATACATAGAGTTAGAATATTAGGGGAAGTAAAAAATATATTGACTTCTTCCATACTATCCTTTGAATTAGATAGTGGTATAATAATCAAGGATTTTGATAAAAAGGGAGACTCCATAAGGGAAAATGACTTTATAGATGTAATAGGAAGGGTTAATAATTATAATGACTCAAAATATATCGCTTTGGAGTTGTTCGTAAAAAGAAATGATAATAGAGAAAAATGGAAAGAACTAAGGGACCTTGAAATTGAAAAAACAAGAAAGTATATGGAGGATGAGGAACAGATTTCAAAGCAGCAGTATAATGAAAATTATGAGAGAGAGGTTATCTCTGATGATATACTTGAGAACATATATGGAGGTGGAGAAGATATTAAGGATAATATTCTAAGAAATATAGATGAAAAGGGTGAAGTATCCTATGAAGAATTATTGGAAATAAGCAAAATAGATGAAAAAGAGCTTGATAAAATCTTAGATGAATTATTAGAAGATGGAGAAATATATGAACCTAAAACTGGAGTTTATAGAATATTATAAAATATATGATAGATAATATATTTTTTATGATTACGTATATTTTTATTATAATATTAAAAAATAAATTAAATAAATAAAATTTAAAATAATAAAATATTATTTAAAATATATAAAAACCTGTGATATACATGGATAAAAAATATCTAATAATAGGAGGAGTAATTATATTATTAATAATAGTATTACTTATTCCAATATCCCTGGCTTCAGTATATCTATTGACGTCAGATTTAAGTATTGGAGATGGAAACATTGCAATGATTTCTATTGATGAACCATTACAATTGAATACTGGGCCCACTGGTCCCTTTGACACTAAGGAACTTAGTGTTGAGGATTATATTGATGCATTAGAGAGGGCCGAAGAGGATTCAAGTATTAAAGCAATAATTTTAAAAATAAACTGCCCTGGTGGGGAGGTTATAGCAAGTGAAAAACTTGCAAGAAAGGTTAAAGAGGTCTCTAAGAAGAAACCTGTAGTAGCCTATATTGAAACTATAGGAACATCTGGAGGTTATATGGTAGTAGCACCTGCTACCTATATTGTGGCTGAAAAGCATTCCATTGTTGGAAGTATAGGGGTTAGGATGGATATGTTACAATACTATGGTCTTATGGATAAACTTGGAATCAATGCAACGGTAATAAAGGCTGGGAAGTATAAAGATATTGGATCCCCATATAGGCCAATGACAAGGGAAGAAAGGGAGTATTTGGAAAATATGGTAAATGAAATTTATATGGATTTTGTGGTATGGGTAGCAGAGAATAGAAACATGTCCATAAATAAAACCTTGGAAGTTGCAGATGGTAAAATATACTCAGGACATGATGCTAAAAAAGTTGGTCTTGTTGATTATGTGGGTACTGAGGAGGATGCCATAAATATAACCATGGAAATTGCCAATATATCCAATCCAGAAATTGTAGAATATACCCCTTCAAAATTGGAGGGATTTTTTAGTCTTCTATCAAATATGATATATAACTTGGGATATGGTATAGGGGTAGGAATTAGTAAAAATAATAAAAATATAGGGATATTTAACTATTAATGTATTTTAATTATTAGATATTACAATTAAAAATTATAGTTAAGAACATAATTCTCTGAACTCATCACCTAAAAATTTATCAATAACTCCCTGCAAATGATATAGATTTTGTTAATTTTTTAAGATCTAGGAATCCTTTCTTTAATTTTTTTATATTCAATGGGGATTCCTCAGAAATGTATCTTTTAACACTTTTCCAAACATATTCTATAGGATTCAAATCTGGAGAGTAAGGGGGGAGATATAGTACTGGATGTCCAGTTTCTCAGATTCTTCTTTAACCTTCTTTGCATGATGAGTTCTAAAATTATCTAAGATAACAACAATTCTCTTCTCAGGATTAACCTCCCTTATCCTCTGGAGAAAAGATATAAAGTCTTCAATCTTGTTGCTCTCTGGGAAATCCATGCACTCTTTCCATTTAAAGAGTAGAATCCTATAACTTTAACTTTAAGATAATAGCAACTTTTCTAAGGATCCAGTCCTTCCAGAATCTTGTTCTATTTACATTTCCTAACTGCCATCCCCCCTCATCGATGAATAACTATTATATCATTGATTTCTACATTATTCAAGTTTTTTTTAAAATCTCTTAGCATTATCCCTTTTCTATAATCTTTCTGGTAGGCGGAGTATATTTCATGCCAAAAGATCTTAGAATCCTTCTGATATGATATAATGAGTATTTTATTAGATTTTTCTCTAATTAACTTCTGTATTTCTTTTGTTGTCCATGAATCTTTTCCCTTTAGAATATTCTTGAGTTCCCCATTATTCTTTGTAAGTTTGGATGGTCTCCCTCCGTATTTTGGAAGTAAACCCTCATATCCTTCTATTCCATTTTTTTAGATATACATAGCCTGTAGCCTTAGAAACTCCTATTGCTTCTGTTGCTTTTTTAACATTCATTTCTTTGTAGAGGTGTTTTATAAAATCCTTTTTTAAGGAGTGTTACATCCTTCTGCTCTCTAATCTTTCTATTTAATTCTTCTTCTGATAAATGTTTTATAACCTTATAAATGCATTTTCCACTCATGTTATTACATTGTTATATTTATAACATAAATATTTTATGTGATGATTACTTAATATATTCATGTTATGATATAAAGTATAGTTTAGATAATTATGTTCTTGACTATAAAATACTATCATCTACTGCTACATTGGCCACTACTATCTTATCGACATTTTCTTTCCCCCTATATTATTGATTCATAAATTATATTATTTATGCTTATTCAGGAAGTGTCTAAGATAATGATAGTATTTTTACTTTAACATTTGCTCACTTTTAGGTATTCTAAAACCTTAGATTTTTCTATATTATTTTAATTATTCTTTATTATTTTTTTAATTTCGTATAATAATTTTTATATTATTTTTATTTTTTTATTGAACCATTGATGAGAATTAAACATTTGTATTTTAATATAAATGATTTTTTAAGACTACAATTGTAATTATTTAATTATATAACATATATATCAGGAATATAAAATAAGGAGATATTATGAAAAACCATCTAATAATACATCAAAGAAAGTTGGAGTCTCAAAAAAATCTTGAGGATTATCGCAATAGAATAGCAAAAAAATACCGTAAAAATAAAATAATTGAAACCCTGAAAAAAATGAAACCCAATTTAAATAAATATATTTTAAATTTAAAAATAGATGGGATTATTAAAAAATACCCTGAGGATTTCATAGTTGAGGAAATTACAAAGGAGGGTATTGTATTGGAATATGGAAAGGAATTAAAGGAAATCTTTAAAGATGTGCCTAAGTGGAATGGCACATTTATACATTTTACTTTGGAAAAGATAAATTGGAATACCATGGATGCCATAGGGGAGTTGGCAAGGAGAACAAACTCAAAGAGAAAGAATTTTGGTTTTGCAGGAACCAAGGATAAGTTTGCAATAACTACCCAGAGAGTAGGTTGTTTTGGAATAAAACCTGAAACCTTAGAAGGGATTAAAGATAGTATTAAGGATTTAAAAATAAAGGATATTCAAAAAACAAACATTGGGATTAGAATGGGGGATTTATGGGGCAATAGATTTACCATAAGAATCAGGTTAAATGATGTAAATAAATATAATGAAAATAATAATAATAAAAATAATAATAAAGAAAATATGGAATTATTAAAAAAATTAAAAAATATAAAATTGGATTATGTATTAAATTACTATGGTATTCAGAGATTTGGATCCTTTCGTCCAATTACCCATGTTGTGGGAAAGTTCATATACAATAGAGATTTTGAAAGTGCCTTTTATACCTACTGTGGTACCCCCTTAATGGAGAAGGGTAAGGCCTTTGAGGCAAGAAGTCTAATAGATGAAGGATATTTTAAAGAATCTTTAAAGATATATCCAAAAAGATTGTATTATGAAATAAGGGTTATTAAGAGATATTTAAAAACTGGGAGTTTTAAGGAAAGTTTTAAAATACTTCCCCCTCAATTAAAATCTATGTTTGTAAATGCCTATCAATCCTATCTTTTTAATGAAATGATAAATAAAAGGTATAAATATGGATTTGAGGCCCAGGAGGGAGATATACTATTGGATGGCATACCTACAGGGGCACTTTTAGGTAGTAATAGTTATTCAGAATTAGCAGAGGGCCTACAGGGGGAAATAGAAAGGGAGATAATAGAAAGGGAGGGTATTGATTTAAAGGCCTTTAAAATAGAGGATTTTGGAAACTTTCCAGGAATTCGAAGAAAGTTAATTACAAAGGTATATGACTTTGAGTGCCATACTAACAATAGGGAAATAATTTTAAAATTTAAATTGGAAAAGGGATGCTATGCTACGGCAGTTTTAAGGGAATTTATTCCTGAGGTACATTAATATTCCTTAGAATTATGGTTTTTATTTCACTCATCTCCTCTATGGCATATTTTACTCCTTCTCTTCCCATACCACTTTTTTTAACTCCCCCAAAGGGCATATTATCTACCCTAAATGTGGGACTGTTGTTTATCAATACCCCTCCATACTCAAGTTCATTGGCAATTTTAAAAGCCTTATTAATATCATTAGTAAATACTCCTGCATGGAGACCATACTTTGTGTTATTACTTTGATATATAGCCTCCTCTAAACTATCTACCTTTATTATTGGAAGAACAGGCCCAAATACCTCTACCTTGGATAATATGTTTTCAGAATCTACCTCTAAGATTGTTGGGTATATTATATTTCCTTTCCTCTCTCCGCCGTATAATAACTTTCCTCCCTCTTCAATAGACTGATTTATTATATCCTCTACCCTATCAGCACTATCCTTGGTTATTAATGGCCCAACATCTGTATTTTTATTCAGGGGATCTCCCACATTTAATTTTTTACTTTCTTCAATTACTCCTTTTATAAACTTGTCTCCAATTTCCTCCTCAATTAAAACCCTGCCCACAGATATACAAACCTGTCCAGCATTTAAGAACTTTCCCTTAACAATGGATTCAATTGCATTATTTAAATTACAATCCTTTAATACTATGGCGGGGTTATTTCCCCCTAATTCTAAGGTTATCCTTTTAAAACCTGCATTTTTTGTAATGGATTCCCCCACTTCAACACTTCCTGTAAATGAGATCATATTTATTTTTTCATTTTTTACAATCTCATCCCCAACAACTGCTCCCTCTCCTGTTAATAAATTAAATACTCCTAAGGGAATATTCTTACTTTTTAATACTTCTTCTATAATTTTTGTTAATTCAATAGAGGCCATTGGTGCCTTAGAGGATGGATGTAATACTATTGCATTCCCTGTTGTTATTGCTGGGGCTACCTTATGTGCCACTAAATTAAGTGGAAAATTAAAGGGAGTAATTGCTCCAATAAGACCTACTGGCTCCCTCTTTGTAATTATTATTCCATCCTCCAAGGGTAATGTTTCCCCTCTAAATTCCTTAACATAGAATGCTGCAAGTTTAAATGTTCCAATTGTTCTATCAACTTCAATTATAGACTGTCTTATGGGCTTTCCTGCATCAGTGGATATGATCCTTGCTATTTTTTCCTTATTACTTTGAATTTTCTTTGCAATGCCCATTAAAATATTATATTTTTTTGAGGGAGATAGTTCCTTCATTATGTTTTTATGTTCATGACCTATGGAAATACCTTCCTTGGCTTCTTCCCTACTTAATGCAGGTATATATCCAATAGTTTCTGAATTGTATGGATTAATTACCTCTAAATCCTCTCTTTGTATCCATTCTCCATTTATAAACATTATTCTCACCCCTTTATTAATCTATTTATATATTGAATAATTAATTATTATTTTGTTTATTATTAAAATAATGTATATTAAATATGATTTAAATTAAATATAAAATTGATCTTATTGCTATAAATAATATATTAAATTAAAAAATATAAATTTTATTAAAAATTAATTAAAATTAAAATAAAATTTGATTAAAAAATAAAGGTTAAAAAAATAAATAATTAAAAATTCAATATTTTAAAAATACTTAAAAAAATAAAAAAATTATATTGAAAATATATTCCTTAAAAAAACTAAAAAAGAGCCCTTAAAAGATTTACTTCATAGAATATCCTCCATAGAAAAATGAAAATGTAAAAAAGTAGTAAATATAATATGAGTTATATATTACAGTATATACTTAAGAATAGGAAAAAAGGGCTATAAAGGTTTAACTCCAATTCATAGGAAGGAAACTATCTAAACTAACAGAAGAGTACTGCCACCTATATAGCAAGATATAGTATTTTATTATCTTTGAATATATATAGATAAGAAAAAATTAACTTTAAGTTAATAAAAACTATACCTTTGAATATTTTTAAAATTCTTAGGAAAAGTTTAAAGTTTTGTACTACTATAAAATTAAAAAAATAAAAAATATTGTTGATATTTATGTTTAGTATTCTTAAACTTGGAGGAAGTATATTGTGCAATAAGGATATACCCTATTCCATTAATTGGGATAATCTAAATAGAATATCCATGGAAATTAAACAATCTATTGAGGAGTATTCTAAAAAAAATGAAAAATTAGATTTGATAATTATACATGGAGGAGGCTCCTTTGGTCATCCTGTGGCAAAAAAATACATTAATAAAAATGAATTTAGAAATATGGACATTGGTTTTTGGGATATTCAAAAATCCATGAGAAAATTCAACAACATAGTAATTGATGCCCTTCATGAATATGATATTCCTGCAGTTTCCATACAACCTTCCTCATTTGTGGCCTTTAAGGGGAATGATATCCATTTTGATACCTATGTAATAGAAGGCATGCTAAAAAGGGGATTAATACCAGTAATTCATGGGGATATTGTATTATCCAATGAGAGAGATTATAGGATATTTTCAGGAGATCATGCCCTGCCCTATTTAAGTAAAAAGTTAAAACCAGATTTGAGCCTTCATGCCTCAGATGTAGATGGGGTATTGGACTTTAATAATAGAGTTATAAAACATATTACTTCAGAAAATATTAATGAGGTTTTAAAATACCTAAGCCCTTCTAAAAAGGAGGATGTTACTGGAGGTATGTATCTTAAGGTAATGGAGGCCTATAAATTGGGGGTTAGGACAATAATATTCAATGGAAATAAAAGGGGAAATATATACAAAGGGTTAATGGGAGAAGATATAGGAACAAAAATTAATTGATTCTAAGTTTTTTATACTTTTAAAAAAATTATTTATAATAAAATACAACAACCTTAAATTCCCAATTAGGAATTCCTATAAAAAATAAACACAATTATAAAAATAAAAAAAGAATAATTAAGATAAAATAGAAAAATTTAAGAGTTTAAAATATCTAAAAAGAAGTAAATATATAAAAAATAAAAATCCTATTATTATTTTCTTTGTACTCTTAAGCACTGGGAGAGATGATCCTTTGCAGGATAATTATTAACTTCATCAGGTTAAGGTAGGGATTTAAAGTATTCTATTAATATTTTATTCCTTTAATAGTAAATATATAATGTTTTAAACTTATTGTGATATATTAATCTGGACATGTCCAGAATAAGATATAATCTTAATATAAAGCATAATAAAAAAATATTAATGCCCTTAAATAAAAATTAAAAAAATAAAATAATTATAAAAAAAATAATAATTTATATTAAATAAAAAAATTTAAGGAGATTTTTAATTTTAAATTTATTTTAGTTATTTGTCTTTTTTATTATGATAATTTTTATATTTTTTTTGTTTATATTTCTTTATCTGGATACGCCTCTTTAAGTATTATATTCTACTTTATTTCTACTTTTTAAGTATTTAATTTTCTCTGTCTCCTTAAATATTTCCTTTTTCTTTTATTTTTTTAAATATTTTATTTTTTTCTTATATTTTAAGACTTAGATTAATTTTATTATTTTTATTATATTATTTTATTTATTATTTTTTCTTTACCTTTATAAAATGTCCCAAAGTAATCTCTTCATTTGATATAGTATTATTGTATTCTTGATCTCCCTCTTCATACAAAACAATATTCAATTCCCTTTCAAGTTTAGATATGTATTTTTCTTCAGGTTCCAATTCATTTCTTTCAATTTTATGAAGGGTTGATTCCTTAATTCCTACTTTTTTAGCCAGATCCTTTATACTCATACCCTTTTTTTCTCGGGCTTCCTTAATAATATTCCCATAATCCTCTACAATTGTTTTTAAATTATCAAATATATCTCGCCTTGGCCTAATATATGATGTTGTTTTTTTATTAGAGGGCTTAGTTTTTATAATGCCCCTTGGTTTAGGTTTTTTTGAATATGTTTTTGGAATTACTCCATATTTGGAACATTCACTGCATACCTGCATCTCAACCCCTTCAATTCTTACAGTTGTAAGTTTTTTATCCTCCTTTCCACATAACTCGCACTGCATAACATCACCGAAAAGAATATTAATTATGAAATGTTTATATATTATATTCCATTAGATGTTTTATTTATATGGTATAATATATCTAATATTGATTATTGATTTATAATATTGATTATTAATTTATAAAAATAAAATAAAATTTATGAAAAAATAAATGGATATATGTCTATAAAGATATTTATATCATTATATAAATATGTATAATTTATTCCAAAAATAGTTTAAATAATTTTTAATAATAGGTAATATAATTATTATTTATATATCAGTATTAGCAATGATCCCATAGGACAAGAAATAGGGCATATTGTATATGTGTTATAGGATTTATAAACCTATGGTGTATTATTAAATTTATAAATGACAGGAGGGTAATTTATGGCATTTCCCAGTTATGACAATGAGGATGTCAAAGAAAAAAATAATAATGGAGTGGATCCTACAAATGAATTTGAAAAAGCCTATATTGCAGAGTTAGAAAGTAAAATATTAAAAATGGAGTTAGAGTACAGAAATTTACAGAGAGAAAATTCCCAATTAAGTAAGGAGAATGAAATATTAAAGAGAGAATTAGATAAACTAAGGGTTCCCCCATTAATATTAGGTACTGTAACTGATAAAGTTGGAAAAAGAAAGGCCGTAGTAAAAAGTTCCACAGGACCAAGTTTTCTTGTAAGTGTCTCACAGTTCGTAGATGAGGAGGAAATTGTCCCAGGTGCAAGGGTTTGTTTAAATCAGCAAACCCTTGTTATAGTAGATGTTTTACCAAGGGAGAAGGATTATAGGGCAATGGCAATGGAGATTGATGAGAAGCCAGATATATCCTTTGAAGACATTGGAGGATTGGATGAGCAGATAAATGAGATTAAAGAGGTTGTAGAACTTCCCCTAACCCATCCTGAACTCTTTGAAAAGATAGGTATAGAGCCACCTAAGGGAGTACTTTTATATGGGCCCCCTGGAACAGGTAAAACCCTTCTTGCAAAGGCTGTAGCCAATGAAACCAATGCCTCATTTATAAAAATTGTTGGATCAGAACTTGTAAAAAAATTCATTGGAGAGGGAGCCAAACTTGTAAGGGATGTATTTAAATTGGCCAAGGAAAAATCTCCATCTATCATATTTATTGATGAAATAGATGCCATAGCCAGTAGAAGAACAGAGGCTCTCACTGGAGGGGATAGGGAGGTCCAAAGGACCCTTATGCAACTTCTTGCTGAGATGGATGGTTTTGAACCAAGTGGAGATGTAAAAATTATTGCAGCCACCAATAGACCAGATATATTGGATCCTGCCATATTAAGGCCAGGTAGATTTGATAGAATAATAGAAATACCTGCCCCTGGAGAGGAGGGAAGATTGGATATATTAAAGATACACACAAAGGGTATGAACCTATCCAAGGATGTGGATCTAAACAAAATAGCAAAGATGACTGAAGGATTTGTTGGTGCAGATTTAAAATCAGTATGTACAGAGGCAGGTATGTTTGCAATAAGAGATGGAAGGGACTATATAACCATGGAGGACTTTTTAAAGGCCGTGGAAAAGGTGCAGGAAAAAAGAGGAGAGGGTACAAAGGTACCCACTGCACCAACTGTCATGTATGGTTAATTATAGGTGTTTAATGGTAATTATTAGTCTAATGAAAATAATTAATAATAAATATTTTTTTAATTAATTCTATTTTTTGATATTTTTTATTTATAGATTATTGTTTTATGACTGAAATATTAAAAAAATTGTTTATTTCTTATTTAAAAGAATAAAAAAATAATTAAAAAAATTAAAAAAATTATTAAAAACAATAAATAAAATAAAGAATAATTTAAGATAAAAATAAAATAATAATCTAAGGTTTTAAAATACCTAAAAAGAAGTAAATAATAAAATTAAAAATCCCATATAATCCCAATACTCTGAGCACTGGGAAGCAGAAAGAATTTTTTTTACAGAATATGTGGTATTATGAAAGTTATGCTCAAGAGGTTGGGATTTAAAGTATATTTTTTTTATTAATATACTCTTTTTTATTTTTATTATTAGAAAATTAGTTAAAATTTATGTTTGACTATATTATCATTATATTTTTTATTATTTTATATAATTATATACCATAATATTGAAATAAATATCCTTAAAACTTATATAATAAAAATATATTATGATTCTAAAGAAATCACAAGAACTATAATAAAATTTATTTTAATCTAATAATTTTTAAAATATTTTAAAATATTGGAGATAATATGAATATAGGAATAGTTGGTGGAGGATTAGGAGGCCTATTGGCTGGAGCCCTACTTTCAAAAAATAACAGTATAACAATCTATGAAAAATTACCCTATATTGGAGGAAGATTTACAAATATGGAGTATAAGGGATATCAACTTACCACTGGAGCCCTTCATATGATACCCCATGGAGCCAATGGCTATCTGGCACAATTATTAAATAGGGCAGGTTGTAATGTTAATATTGTAAATTCTGATATAGATGGACTCTATAGAATAAATAAGAGGGATTACCCCTATAATGATTTATTTAACTTAGTGGGGTTAAAGGATAAAATAAAATGTCTAAAAATGGCTGCCAATTTAAAGTTAAATAAAGTGGATAAAAATATATCCTTTGGAGAATTTTTGGAAAATGTACCCTTGGCATTAAAGGTGGGTAATTCCTTTACTGGTTGGGCATTAAGTTTAGATGCCTATGACACTCCCATGGATGAAATATTAAAGATTGCCGAGAATTATTATAAATTTGGAGGCCCTGGAATACCCATTGGGGGATGTAAAAGTGTAGTGGAGGAACTTTCAAGGGTAATAAAAGAGAATAATGGAAAAATAATCACAGAATATAGTGTTAAAAGTATAGAAATTGATGAAGATGGAGTTTATATATATTCAGAGGAAAAAGGGTATGGGTATGATATAGTAATAAGCAATCTATCTCCAAAACATACAGAGAATATTTCCAATATAAAAATAATAAAGAAAAAAAAGCCTATCCCCTCAAAGGGAATAAAAATATCCATAGGTTGTAAGGAAAAATTAATAAACCATAGTGGAGTATTATTTACCCCAGAGTGCCAAAGAATTTGCGGTTTAAATTGTCCCTCCAATGTGGATAAATCCCTTGCTAAGGAAGGATATAACCTAATAATGGCCCATGGTATTCAGATAAACAATAATATAAAAAAGGAGATAGATATTGCCTTAGAGGACATAGAGAGAATATTTAACGAGGTAGGCATACATAAATATGAGATATTGCATATTCAGACCTTTAGGGAGGACTTACCTGTAAATCATGCCTCAAATGGTACAGATTTAGATCCAATTGTAAATGATAGATTGTATCTTGTAGGGGATGGAGTAAAGGGAAAGGGGGGTATTGAGGTAGAGGGCATTGCAATGGGTGTTTTTAAGGTGGTAGATAGGATAAATAATTTAAATTAGTATTATAATAAAAATAAAAAATAGAATAAAATTATATATTATATTTAAAGTATAATTATTAAAGATATTGAATATAAAAAATAAAAAAATGAATATATGAAATAAGATAAAAAATATATTTTTAAACAATTATAAAAAACTCCTTATCCAACAGAAAAACATTATCGCTATAATATAGTAAGATACAGATTTTATTATCTTTTAAATATACCCATTAAAAAAAATTAACTTAAGAGATGGTAAAATCTATATTATTTAGTTTTAAAAATTCTTATAAAATAAATTTATAATATCATATATTTGTATAATACCATAATAAAATAAAAAATAAGATAAATCAACGTATATAAAACAAAGTATATAATGTAAAAATTAAATAATAACAAAATCATTGAGGGGAGGCATCTATGCTAAAAAAACTATTAATTATTGTATTTTTTATGTTATTTGCATTTCAAGTCCAAGGTATGGAGGTTATAAAGATATCAAATTATACTGTTAATGTGGATGTTGATAAAAATCCACAACATATTGCCTATAATATAACCCTTCAAAATATGGTAAATTATCCCCTTGTACCTGGTATAGGGGAGTTTAGACTTCAGAAACAGGAGTCAGAAAAGTTATGGATAATACCTATACCCTTTACTAAGGAGGTTAAACCCCTAAGGGTGGAGAATTTAAAGGGATATTACTCCTTTGATGGAGTTAATAAGATACCTATGAAAACCTATGTGGAGTACCACAACAACTACTCCATTATAAAGTATGAGATCTGGGAGCCCATTGAAAAGAGAGGGAATATTTCCATATTCATAGAGTATGATGCCAATATTTTAGATGAGGGTATTCTCTTTAAAACTCTCTCTATACCAGTTGGATGCAGTATGAACATAGATCACCTACATGTAAGATTTAATACTAAGGATTACAGTCAAACCTATCAAAATCCATCAGGGGATAACTTTAAAGTACCTAAGAATACCTTGTTTATGATCAATGCAGAGTTTTCAATTATCCCTCTGCCTAGGCTTCCCACTTACGGTTATATAATCTTCTGGCTAATTGTATTTACATTACTATTGATTATATTGATCTATGGAGAAATAAGATCCCTTGGAAAGGAAAAGAATGGCGATAATAAGAAGGATAGTAATGAAAATAATAACCCTTAATTGAATGGGGGGTATCCTTATGAAAACCTATTATGCCATATTAACTCTGACTATTTTTATTCTTTTAAATCCTTTGGCAACTGGTGTAATGTTCAGTAATATGTCTAACATAACAAAGAACACTTATTTTACTGTTCCTTATACGAATAACTCCACAGTACTTAATGTATCACCTAATATAACGTCTATAGTGGATTACCAAGGAGATGTAATAAATAATACCCCTAATGCCACCAAAGAAAATAAAAAACAAAACATTTCCTACAACAACTACAGTATCTCTAATACCTCCAAAATAAGTCATAATATAACAAACAACACATTAAATGACACTTTAAATATCAATACATCCAATTTTACTATTCTCCCTATGAATAACTTCACAGTACTTAATATATCACTTAATAGGACTCCTATATCGAATTATCAAAGAGATATATTAAACAATACATCTAACACCATCGAAAAAAATAAAAAACAAAACACGTCCTATAACAACCACACTACCCCCAACACCTCCAAAATAAACAGTTCTTACCTTATAAATGCTTCCAAGGGAAAACACTACAACGCCACAGAATACCTAAATATAAGTATCAAGGGATATGAGGTAATTATCAAAACAGATGGAGAACCTAAGGTCTATGTGGATAACATAACACTAAATACCATGAAAATAAGGAATGATACCTATATCCTATCGCCAGTTGTATTGAATAAATCCATTGATATATATGCTATATACTCCAATAAAACACTTCATAAACGTATATTTTTAAATTATTCTAAGGAAATAGATGAATATAAAGATCCTTACTTAGAGATCCATCTAAATAAATCAGAGAGATCCTACAAAGTTATAGTTAAAACTAATGGAAAACTTCAAGTTATCTATAAGAATTTATCTGTAAGGGTAATGTATGAAAGGATAGGAGAGGATAGGTATATCCTCTATCCAATTATATTAAATAACACCCTAATTGTATATTCCCACTATCCTAACCATACCATTAGAAGAGAGATACTACTCAACATTAGCACCAATAAAACTACAAACTATTTTAACAAGACACTTAATTTTAAGGATATTATAAGTAATAAGGATAAAAAAGTTAAAACTATAGTTTCCTATGATCCCTCCAATAGGGAGATTGTAGTGAAATTAGTGGGTAGTAGAAAATACCTATTTAATAAGGGAGTGATGAATAAATTAAAGGATTCCATAAAATGTCATATTAGTAATGATTCATTGCCCAATGGTGTGTTTAATAATAACTACGACATCAACATAATTTCTAAAAGTATTACTGAAAATGCCTCCCTCTATGAATTTAGAATACCTTTAAATAAATATAACGGTACTATGAAGAAAAGGTTATTAAAAAAATTCAATATTCCAGAGGGAGTTTTAAATACCACTATTAAAACTGTGAAGGTAAATGAAACAAAATTAAGAGTGGAAGTAGAGAATAAATTGGATAATGTTTGGTATAAGTTCTCTGCTAAGGCCAACATCCCTAAGGGATATAGAATAAAGGAGATTGTTGGTGATGATGGAAGGATTATAGTAAATAATATCTCAGTGGATAGAGAAACAGGGGAATTAAATGGAGACATAATGTACTACATTGAGAACAATACCATATACTTCTATGACGATCCCATCTATGGATACAACATCTCCTTAGTACCTCCTGCTCCTTACAATTCCCTTGCAATAGAGATTGCAAGGAATAACTCCCAACATCATGAAGGAGGACAGATCTCTGCAATAATTTTCCCATATAATGAGGGAGATGATGATAGTACTATAAGATATCATGATCATGCTGGAAGGAGTGATGACTACAATTATGGAAATTATATTGATATGGATGCAGGTTCTAAGATTGCTATAAAGTATAGATCATCATCGCTATGGGGTGGATTTCGGCAGTTTGGGAATGGGTATAGGTCCAATAATCCCTCCCCTTTAGGACAATATTACCTTGATGAAACATATAGGGAGTATGTCTATGACCATGAGACTCCAGATGGTGTATTGGAGAGTCTTATTATCACCAAGATGTATGCACCTTGGAACAACAGAGAGTTAAATATAACTCAGAAGATTATAATAAGGGATAACTATAGGTGGTTTGCAACAGTGTATTATATAAAAAATCCAACTACAAGAACATTTAGAAATTTAAAGTTTTTCCAAGGTATGGATTGGAACTTCAATGGAAATCATTGGTGGGATAATTGTAGTTACAACAGTAATTACGATGTTGTCTATGGCCGCGATATTAATGCCCCAGCTGGGGCTATTACCTACGGAGGATACAAATCCATACTTCAAAGTCATGAGCATGAGGTAAATTATTATACGAATATGTGGAATGCTATAAGAAGTGACAGTTTGAGCAACAGTTCATATTTTTATACGGATGCAGCAACGGCTCTCTCCTGGTATAGATTTATATTATATCCTGGTGATACATGGGTTGTTCCCATTGTATGGGGCTTAGGATTTAATTACACAGATATGATGGATCAGATAAACATGGGATTAAATCAACTCTATGATACTGGAGTAAAAAATATAAACTACCCATACAATGAGGAGGTATTTAATCCCAATGTACATTCCATAATATATGTTAATTCCACCATAGCCCTATATGGAATTGTAGATGTGGAAAACTTAAATGTAAGTATGGAAGTTAGAGAAGTTGGAGGAACATACAGTTATAGTAATTACACCTTTATCAGTCTATTTGTACCCTATGAAGAGGAAAAGGAGGTTATTTTCCCACTGAATATATCAAATATGCCCCATGGTATATATAACATAACAGTAAAGACAAACCTTCCCAATGATCAGAACACCTCAAATGATGAAAAGAGTATTATAATCTACATAAATCCATTCTCTGTAGATCCCCATATCCAGAGTAATACATCCAATCCTGGAGATAGTGTATATTATAACCTAACCCTCTACAACTATGGAAGTGAGTACTACTTTGATATAAATATTACAAATTCAACAAAAAGTTGGCCAACTTATCTATATGATGGAGGAATATTAATTGGAGGGGATAACAACGGTGATGGTATATGGGACTATATACTAAATGATAGTAACTCCAATGGCCTTCCTGAGATCTATGTTAATGGAGTAAAAAATATCACTGTTGTAAAGGAGATACCTTCAACAACACCCCTTGGAATCACTGACACTACAACACTTGAGTTTATTAATATTAATATATACTCCATAAGGGATTCTGCAACCTTTAAGACCTCCACCCCTCTACCTCCAACAGTGCATAAGACCTTTTATCTACATGGTGATAGTAATAGGACATTAAATACCACCCATCCTATGGAAAATAGCAACTATACAGAGATAGGAGATAACGAATTCCTATCCTGGGCACAATCTCCAAGGTTTTCAGATGACTTTATACTATATGGCAATATCTCCATAGGACTTTATTTAAGTGATCCAGATGCTTTTATCTCAAATGACCATACTGTAGGGATATCCCTCTATGCCACAGATGGAATTTCTGTCATAGATATTGACTCTAAAATTGAGACCCTCTCCCTATCTGATTCAGTGGATCTATACACCTTTAACATTAATCTTGATTCCCCAATAACTATTCCAAGGAACTACTATTTAGTACTAAGAATAGGTAACTCCCAAACAACAAACCCTCTTAGGGTTTATCACGATGTTAATCATCCCTCAAATATAACAGTAAGTACAACAACATATGTCAAGGTTCAGAATTACTATTTTGATAAGAGTACATATTATCAAGGAGATAATGCAACAATCTATGTAAATGTTACAGATCCTATAGGATCTTATGACATATCTGGAACAAATATAACCATATACTATCCAAATGGTACCCTGCTATACAATGGATCCATGTACTTAGAGGATATAGATAGCAACACCCCTCAACTTTGGAAGTTATACAACTACTCTTTCTATCTCCCAGATCCAGGAGTATATAACATAACAATTACTGCCATAGAATCAAATGGGGTCCTATATACCCAAAATTGCTCCCTCTTAGTAAGGTATTATCATAATGTATCCATCTACCTAAGGATGACTCCAAATAACTATGGAATTTACGTTACCCCATATAGGCCTTCTAATAACCTATATGTTTATTGGCATAAACCCAATAACATAGAGGTTTTAAATATATCAGGAGATTTCAATGAAAGTGGAACCTATGGGAATACCTATTGGTTTAAATACTATGAAATTGATCCATATATTACAAAGTATATTTCAATAGAGACAAATATTTCAACAGTGGAAGGAGTGAATCTTGGAGGATAGAATTTATAGTTTTAAAATTTTTACAATATAAAAAATAATAAAAAATTATAAAAATTAATAAGTAAGTAAAAAAATAGGTTAATAGATAAAATTACTAAAATTATAGTTCTAAAAAACCATTTATACTAAATCTTAAAGAAATAAAATAATTAAAAAACAAAAAAATAAAGAATAATTAAGATATAGAAAAATCTAAGATTTTAAAATACCTAAAAGAGCAATATATAAAAAGTAAAAGTCCTGTATTGTCCTTCTTAATACTCTAAGTACTAAAAAAGCAGGGAGAATTTCTTTAAAAGGATATATATTATGAAAATTATACTCAAATAAAGTAAGGACTTAAATTTACTATATTTATTTTTATTATTATTCTTTCTTTTAGTATTTTAATCCTCTTTATTATTTTTATTTATTATTTACATAATATTTAATTTAAAATATTGTTTAATCATCATTCCACATAAATAGGAGGATTATCCAAAATTAAATAGATTCCTATGGCTAAAAATAGTACTCCAAATAATGCTGATACAATTGCATAAGTGGGATCCAACAGGATAACCTTGGTAATTATAAACAGTGAGATATTAAAACATAGTATAAAGGAGGACAAAAAAATCACTGCCAATATATTTCTTCTCCTTCTAATTTTATAGGTCTCACTAAGTTTTTTTAATAATTTAATTTCTTCAATATTTTTTTGTAACTTCTCAATACTTTTCATTACTTCAAATTTATTCTGTTTTAATACATAGTAGTAATTTTTTTCTTTTTTATTAATTTTTTTAAAAAATTTTTTATCCATATTTTTCACCAATTACTTATATATCACATATCTTAATAAATTCTGCATTAATACCTATTTTTAAGGCAATCTCGTATGTTTTTTTATCTGTGGTCTTTAATATCCCCCCATGTTCTATGGCCATGGCTAATGCCTTTGCTGAATTTAGAGGTATATTGAAAGATCTACTAATTAGGGATACTAAATGATCATTGGGATGAACAACAAAGATATTTAATGGTAGGGGTCCCTCTAACCTTATACCATCTGGGAAATACACTCTTCTAATAGATCCATAGGTATTCAATAGGGAATAAATATTATCAAGTATATTAGGAGGTAAATACAATGGGAATAGTGGAATTATTATTAAATTTAAGGTAAAAATGGATAAGGAGAATATTGCAATATCCTTTGGATTGCTCAATTTTTTTATTTCTATACCTAATATATAATAGGATTCACCCTCTTCTTCTCCTGATGTAGGTTCCTCTGTAGGCTCTTCATCTGAGGTAGGTTCTTCTACAGGTTCTTCTTCCTCTGATGTAGGTTCCTCTGTAGGCTCTTCACTTGATGTAGGTTCTTCCTCTGATGTAGGTTCCTCTGTAGGCTCTTCACTTGATGTAGGTTCTTCTACAGGCTCCTCTTCCTCAGAGATGGGTTCCTCTTCTTCTGAAATAGATTCCTCTATAGGTTCTTCCTCTTCATCCCCATCTGATTCATCTGATACAGGTGGCTTATAGGAAAAATTACGCCCTTTAACCTTTGATATGTCTATTATATAGGAACTATTCACCCTTAATGCAGGTAATATTACAATATTCTTTTGGGTTTTATTCCAAGCATACAACTTAATATAAAATACTGGTACTTCATCTGAATGGATTTTATGAACTGTACTGTATGTAGAATTTGGGGTTAAATTGACATTGGGGATATTTCCTAAATCTATAGTAATATTTCCAACATCTGCCCATAATGAAATATTGGCCATTATAAATATATTTTTATTATTGTATATGGAGTAATTTGCAGTCCATTCAATAGAGTTGTTGTTTAGTATTCTATTGGATTTTTCTATAGATATGGGTATTATGGGGGTGTAGATCACATCTATTTTTGAGGGTATTCTATAACTTATATTACTATCTCCAAAATATAGGGTATTTAATGGAGAATTTTTATATAGAAATACAGAAGATGAATTATTCCCTGAAACTACAATGGAAGTATTACTTAGGCTATAGCCTGTGGGAAAAGATATATTAATGGGAACTCTTGTATTATATTTATTTTCAATGGTATAAGTTACTTTCCAAGTGTTTGCACTCTCCTTGGTGGCAGATATATTTATATATAGATCTACTTCCTCAACAGGTAGATCAAAGGTTATATTATTTTTTAATTGAGGAATTAAAAAACTTTGATTTTTATAAATTATATATACTTGAAGCATATCCTCATTAGATATGTTTTTTAAATCATCTATATCAACATATAATTTAGATATATTGATATATTGGGAACCATTGGGATAGAATACAACATCATCATACTGATATATTTCGGCAGTAGTAATAGTTAACATTGTTAAAAATATAAGGAACAATATTATTCTCATAAGAAATACCCTTATTTATTATATATTTTTAAATACAGTAAAATAATTTATTATTTTTTAATAATATATAAAATTATTTTTTAGTAATAATATAGGCACTGTCAAGTTAATAAATTGTCAAAAATGCTGTAAGCACTTTTAATTTAATATCTTTTTTATTTCTCTTAGATTTTTCTAATTTTTACTTCATGTAACAAATATTCTAATTGTGATCTCATAGGTTATATTATATTACTACTATTAGATATATACTTTAAGTATATATCTTATCTTGACAGTGTCTATTATAATATTCTATAAATTATTTAAAATAAGACATAAATAAAATAATTAAATAATACTTATATTACCTTTTTATAATCAATTTATTACATACTGTATAAATATAAAAAATTATAAAACATATAGGGAAAAAATGACTTTGGAATTAAAGGGATTATATACTGGATTAAAATTTTCATCTGCCCATGTGGTATTTGGACATGATTCCTGTGGGGTTATTCATGGCCATACCTACTATGTGGATGTTAAACTGTATGGAGAGCCATCTGGTGATTTTGGGTTTATTTTGGATTTTAAAATATTAAAAAAAATAGTAAAGAAAATATGTAAAACATTGGACCATAAATTGCTAATACCTGAGAATCATTCTAATTTAAAGTATAGTATTACAAACAACCATATAATTTATACATTCTGTAATAAAGATAGTAAAAAGGAATATAAAATCCCACTGGAGGATATATTACTTTTGCCATTAAAGGGAACCACTGCAGAGGAGCTCTCCATATATATTGCAGAACTTGTAAAGAAGGAACTATCTAATTTAAATATAGATTATAATATCAATTGTATTGAGATTACACTCTATGAAGGTTTAGGGCAAGGGGCAACCTATCGAATTTCCTTAGATAATGAAAATAAATGAAAATTAATAAATATATAAAAATAAATAATTATTAATAATTATAAATTTTAATTATATTTAATTTAAAAATATAAAAAATTTAATTTAATATTTTATACCTTCTAATTTTTTTGGTGATATTATGGAATTTAACATTGGTGTAAGTGAGGTTATGAGCACTCCCGTGGAAACGGTAAAGTTGGATGCTACTGCCTATGATGCTGCAAATATATTAAAAACAAAAAAAATAGGTTGCGTAGTGGTTGTGGCAGATGATTCAATGAAACCTGTGGGATTGATCACTGAAAAGGATCTTGTTTTAAAAATTGTTGCAAGAAATTTAAAATCAAAGGAAGTTTTAATTAAGGATATAGTATCCCCTAAACTAATATCGATATCCCCAAAGGCCACAATTATGGATGCTGCAAAGTTAATGGCCAAAAAAAATATTAAAAGACTCCCAGTAATTGAAAATGATGAATTGTTGGGCATAATCACAGTTAGTGATATAGTCACCATATCCCCTAAATTATTTGATATAATGATGGAGGCCTCCAGTATTAAAGGGGATGAGGATTATATGGATTATCCTATGGATTATGAATACTTATATGGAATATGTGAGACCTGTGGAAGTCAGGGAAGGGTTAGATACATAGATGGAAAATATGTATGCGATAATTGCATAGATGAGGATGACATTTAATATACAAACACAATAAATACAATATATCCTAATGGGAATTTACATATAAAAATTTAAAGAGGGATACCTTTGAAGATATACAACATAGTAAGGGAAAAAAAAGAGGTTGTTAAGATATATCCCACTACAACCATTAGAGATGCTCTAACTACAATGAACAACAGTAAAACAAGGAGGATTCCTGTGGTAGATGCAGGTACAAATAAGGTTGTGGGTGTTGTGACCTCCATGGACATCATGGATTTTATAGGAGGGGGGCCAAAGTATAATCTTGTAAAATCCAGGCATAACCACAATCTTTTGGCAGCAATAAATGAGCCAGTGAAGGAAATAATGACCTATAACCCAATATGTGTAAGTGAAAGTATCTCATTAAATGAGTTAATTGATATATTTTTAGAAAAGAATATTGGAGGGGCACCTGTTGTAGATAGGGAGTATGTATTGCTCTCCATAATAACTGAAAGGGATGTTATATCCCATTTAAAAGAGGATATAGAGGAGTCTGAAACTGTTGATAAGTATATGACTCAGGATCCTATTGTGGCCACTCCTGGAGAGAGATTAAAGGATGTTGCAAGAACCATGCTTAGAAATGGATTTAGAAGACTTCCTGTATTGTCCGAAGGTAAATTAGTAGGTATGGTGACCTCCACAGACTTTATAAGAATATTGGGTAGCGATTGGGCATTTAACCATATGACCACTGGCAATGTTAGGGAAATAACAAATGTTAGAGTTAGCGATATTATGGAAAAAGATATATTAATGGTTAATCCCGATGATTCACTTCGTAGCACTGCAGAGGTAATGATTAATAATGATATTGGAGCCCTTCCAGTTGTAGGGGAGGATAATAAATTAAAAGGTATAATAACTGAAAAGGATATAGTGTCCTATTTTAGTAAGGAGAGGGTTAAAAAATTCTAACTTTAAAATGTTAATAAAAATATATTATTTTTTTAAAGATCTTAGAAATAAGTTTAAGGTATTATGTACCTAACTATAGTTTATTATATAATTTTATTAATTTATTGTATCTATTTTATAATTCTGTTATTTTATTGAATTTATTCATATTTTTTTATTTTTTTTAATTATTTTATTAAAATTCATCATGCCTAATATATTTTTTACTACTGGTGATTCTATGAAATTTTTAATACTTGATGGATATACTGATGAACCAGCGGGGCTTGGAGTGCCTCCCTATATAGGGACCTATCCAAGATATGCTGCAGGAGTATTGTATCTCCATGGACATAGGGATGTACATTATATTACCATTGATAAATTAAGGGAAGAGTTAAAAAAAGGGTATGATTTAAATAAGTTTGATGTAATAATAACTATCTGTGGATTCCACACACCTGGGAAGTATTTAAATGCCAAACCAGCAACATTGAAGGAGATAGTTTCCATACTTTACAATTATGAAGGTTTAAAGATATTAGGGGGGCCTGTAGCAACGAAATTTGGTTCCTCAATGGAAGGGGGTATATTAAGGGATGAAGAAAAATATAAATCCTTCTTTCATATTGTGGCAGAAGGAGACCTTGAAATGCTTTTATTGGATCTTATAGAGAATAACTTTAAGATTGAGAGAGTAGATAGGGAATACTGTCAAGTGAGAGATTATCACACTATAAGGGAGTTTGCAATAAGGGGGGCAAGGATTGTAAGGAAACATCCCAATTATCCCCATATCATTGCAGAGATAGAAACCTATAGGGGTTGTTCAAGATACCTAAGTGGAGGTTGCTCCTTCTGTACAGAACCTAAGAGATTTGGTATTCCAAAATTTAGGGATGAGAAGGATATAGTCGATGAAATTAATGAATTGTATTTAAATGGAATAAAATACCTAAGGATAGGAAGGCAACCTTGTATATTTTCCTATAAATCCTTAAATAGTGAAAGAGAAGAGGTTCCAAAACCCAATGTTGAATCCATTGAAAGATTATTTAAGGGTATATGGAATAGGATAAATCCAAAGGTACTTCATATAGACAATGCCAATCCTGCAGTGATTGCCAATCATGAGGAGGAGAGTAAAAAAATTGCAAAGATACTTGTTAAATACTGTACAAGTGGAAATGTGGCAGCCTTTGGGGTTGAAAGTTTTGATGAAAGGGTAATTAAAATGAACAACCTATTATCTACCCCAGAGGATGTTTTAAAGGCCATAAAAATACTCAACGAGATTGGAGGTAAAAGGGGTCCAAGTGGTCTCCCCTATCTACTTCCAGGTATAAATCTACTATTTGGATTAAAGGGTGAATCCAAAAAAACCTTTAAAATAAACTACCACTATCTAAGGGAAATATATGATAGGGGTTTTATGTTAAGGAGGATAAATATTCGACAGGTTGTTCCATTCCATGGTACCGATATAAATTTTAAAGATATTGAAAGGGCAAATAAGCGAAAGAAACTATTTTTAAGTTTTAAAGAGAAGGTTAGAAGAGAGATAGATAACCCCATGTTAAAGAGGATGATTCCAAAGGGTACTATTTTAAAGGAGGTATTTATTGAGGTAAAGAAAAAAAATCTATACTTTGGAAGACAATTTGGTACCTATCCAATACTTGTAGGTATGAAAGGAGAGAATCTAAACCTTAAATCCTTTGTGGATGTTAAAGTGGTAGATTATGGAAGGAGGTCCCTAACTGGAGAGGTATTGGAAATTATTGATTAAGAACATATATATAGTACATAAAATAAAAAAATAGAAATCTTATTATTATCCTTCTTAGGATGTTTCTAAGTACTGGGAGAACAGATAGAATTCTTGACAGGGACTAGTATCATGAAATTTATATTAATCCCTGGTAAGGACTTAAAGTATTTCTTTTTATTAATATTTATTTTTTTATTATTATAATTAATTTTATTATCCATATTAAAATTATAAATTTAGAGTATTTATGCGCTTGATTATAATTAAAATAAATTATTATAAGTAAATATGTTATCAATTTATTAAGGAAGTTAATAAAAATTAACCTAAAAGATTATTTAATATTAGATTATTTAATGGAAATATTTATATAATAATTATAACCTATTAATATTTTATAAAATAAAAATATCCTATCAAAATTAGATATTAATTATTCTAATAGGGTGGAAAATGTGGAGTTAGATGTTCGTGGTTTAATATGTCCAATACCTGTATTAAAGACAAAAAAGGCCATAGAGGAACTACCTGAGGGAGAAACATTAACTATAGTGGGAGATTATAAACCTGCACTGGATAATATTAAAAGATTTGTTAAAACCCATGGACATAGGGTAATATCCACTGAGGAATCTGAAGATGGATTTAAAATTGTAGTAAAGAAATAAATAAAAAATAAATAAAAAAATAAAATTAAAAATAAAGTAAATAATGAAATAAAAATAAATAATAAAATAAATAATCATAAAAAAGGTGGTAGATTGAAATTCACTGTAATAATTACAACACCTCCCTATGGTCATGAAAGGGCCTATTCTGCCCTTAGATTTGCCTTAACATCTCTATTGGAGGGTATAGATATAAACATATTCCTAATTGAAGATGGAGTTTATTTGGCAAAAAATTCCCAAAATCCCTCTCAGGCTCCAAACTATCTTGAATATTTAAAAAATTGCATTGAATCTGGTGCAATTGTAAAGGTCTGTGGCCCCTGTTGTAAAGCCAGAGGTTTAAGTGAAGAGGATCTATTGGAGGGTGTGATATTATCTACCATGCATGATTTAGTGGATTTTGTAAAGGAAAGTGATAAGGTTATTTCATTTTAATGTTTCTTTTTTTAATTATTTTTCTTCTATTCTATCCCAAAGAATAGACATTTTAAATACTCCAAATTTTTATTGGCCATGGTAATTATATGATCAGGAGATTGGGTTCTATAGCCTCCAATCTGTTTAATTTCTTTTTTGGCTCTTAAGGAAGAGGATATTACTGTATTTTTAAACATCTCCCTATCAACATGATGGGAGCAGGAGCATGTAATTAGCATTCTTTTAGCAAGTTTTAATCCTAAATAATTCAGTGTATTGTAGGCCTTTAGTGCATTTTTAACATCCTTAAAGGTTTTTGTAAATGCAGGAGGATCCAATATTACAACATCAAAGGACTCCCCTTCCTCAATTAATTCCCTCATAACATCAAAGGCATTACCCTCTATAAAGTTATAGTTTTCAATATTGTTCAACTCCATATTCTCCTTGGCAACCTCAAGTGCTTTTTTTGATATATCCACTCCTAATACCTCGGCTCCCTTTATTCCACAATGTACTGAAAAGCCCCCAGTATAGCAACATATATCTAATACCCTATCTCCCTCTCTTATATATCCTTCTATATCTATTCTATTGTCCCTCTGATCAAGAAAGAATCCAGTTTTATGTCCCTTTAAATTTACCTTAAATTTTCCATTACCTTCCTTAATAATTGTCTCTATATTATTTTTATCCCCATATATCTTTGATTTTATTGAATCTCCCTTATTTGCACCTTGAACATAGAGGGTACTTATATCTGTAAGTTCCTCTACACATTCGTATATTATGGGGGCATATTTCTCCATAATTTTTGAAGATAGTTGCATGGAGCCTATATTGTTGTATTTATCCAATACTATGGATGGAAGATAGTCCCCTTCGGCATATATCATCCTATAGGTGTCTTTGAAACCGAGAATATTTTCCCTATACTCAATAGCCCTTTTTATCCTCCTGTAAAAAAAATCCCTATCAATATCCTCCTTTTTTAATGTTAATATCTTTATACAGGAACTCCCTTTAACATATAGGGCCTGTGCCACAAATTTATCTTTATAATATAGATCCACTATATCATCCTTCTCAGGTATGTCCTCCCTGTTTATAATGGCATTTTTGTAAATTATTCTTGAAAAATTTAATATTGAGTTATAGGCTCGCTTATCTATGTTAATTTTTATATTTGGAATATTATCACCTAAGATAATTGTAAAAATAAGATAAATCTATCATAGAGATATAATAATAAAAATTAAAATAAAAAAATAAATTAACTAAACAAAAAAAATATTATAATTAAATAAAAAAGAAAATAATAAATTATTGTTAAAAAGATTTTATTTTATTATATTTTTAATAATATTGAAATTATTTATGTTATTTATTTGTTTTATTATTTTATTTTTTTCTTTTTTATTGAATTTATTATTTATTATTTTTTTAGATTAATTTTAATTTTATTTTTTTATTTTATTATTATTTTTTATAGATTTTTTTGTAATTAAGTTTTTTTATTTATTATAAATAATTTTTAAGACCATTTTTATTCTAATATTTCCTTTAACTTTTTCTTTATTGTATCTATATCCTCAGTACATTTGCCCTGGGCCATATTGTTTTTTCCTCCTCCCTTTCCAATTTTTCTCAATAGATTGCCCATATCAATATCCAGGGCATCCCCTCTCTTGCACAGTATGTATCCATCACTATTTAATAAAACCACTATGGAATTATCCTTTGCTAAATTATCTGCAATTGCCATTAACTCCTTTGGATTGCCCTCAATTTTCTCCACAAGTAGATTATACTTTCCCACTTTTTCAAAATTATTTGATATCTGATATTTTTTATATTCCCCTATTTTCCTTTGAAGTTCCTCTATGGTTTTTTTCTGCTCCTTCCATTCATTAAAGAACCTTTTAACAGTTTTTGGTAGGTTTTCAATAGGTACTCCAAGTATCTCTGAGGAGGCTAATAATATATCTTCCATGGAACTTACCTCCCTAACAGAATTTAGGCCACTACTATATTCCAATCTCTCAACTCCATCCTGTATCCTCTCAGTTTTTAAAATCTTTATATAACCTACCTCCGATGTATTTTCACAGTGGGTTCCTCCACAGGCCTCCACATCTATGCCCTCTATATCAACTATTCTAAGAATATTCCCTGGAACAACGCCCCCCTGATATATTTTGAAACCATACTTTTGTTCGGCCTCATTTCTATCCATAAATGTACTTTTTATGGGAATGCCCTCCAAAACAATTTTATTTGCCAACTCCTCTATTTTCTTTAATTCCTCCCTTGATATTCTTTTATAGTGGGTAATATCCAACCTTGCCTTATCTGGCTCCACATTGGATCCACTTTGCCAAACATGTTTTCCAAGTATCCTCTGGGCAGATGCATTTATTATATGGGTTGCAGTGTGGTTTCTCATTAAATTAATCCTATGTTCCCAATTTATAACTCCCTTTACCAAGTCCCCTTCCTTTAATCCTTCAACACTGGATAGTTTGTGATATACAACACCATCCCTTTTCTGGACCTCTACTACCTCCCTACCATTTAGGGTTCCAATATCATACTTTTGACCTCCTCCCTCAGGATAAAAAATAGTTCTATCCAATATTACATAATCATCAATTATTTTTAAAATTTTTCCTTTAAATTCCTTTATTTTTGGGTTTTCATAGAATAATAACTGAGTTTTTTCAATATTTTCATTCAAGATTGGGAGTTCCTTTTTATCTTCACTGTAGGATTCTTCTTCAGATTTTTTATTCTCATGTCTCTCGGCAACTAAGGTATAGAAGTTATCTGGGATATCTACTTTAACATCCTTTCCTATTTCCTTAACAATATCCTCTACTACTTCAGGAGGAAGGCCCTTACTATCATAAAGTTCTATTAATTCCTCAAGGGATATTTCCCTTTTGGATTTAACCAATCTTTCCACAATACCCTTACCTCTGTCAATAGTCTGAATATACTTTTTTTCTTCCTCCTTAATTACATCCAATGTATAGTCCTTCATTTCAAGTAAATCAGGATAAACATCCTTTAAATCCTCTAGTTGTAATTCCAATATCTCCCCCAATGATAGAGTAATACCCACCTTCTTCATATATCTCAATGTTTTTCTTATAAGGAGCCTTGCCAAATAACCCTCCTTTACATTGGAGGGGACAATACCATCTCCAAACATGAAGGCCAAGCATCTTGTATGATCTGCTATGGCATATATATTTTCCAAAGGACTTAGCAACCTATCCAATTCATTTACATCCATATTGAGTTTTTTAGCAACCTTATTCCTTAGGATCCTAAGATCTCCCACATTTTCAATATCCATAAGTCCTGCAAGAGTAGCACTTTCTTTAATTATTCTCTCCTCAATATTCCAAACATCTCCCTCTACTGTAGAATGTTCCTTTAATTTTTCAATAATATTCCCAAACACTGCATCATAGACCGTTGGAGTTCCATGGGATGCCCAGACAAATCTTTCAATTCCATAACCAGTATCCACAATTTTTAAGGGCATTTCCTTATAATCATTTCCTATCTTCTCATACTCCATAAAAACCAATGTGGCCAATTCTACCCCATGGGATATTACCTCATAGCAGGGACCAGCATTTCCTCCTCCTTCCCACCAACTCTCTATAAAGGTTATGGATTTTTCCTCTATGCCCAATTCCCTCATAAAATCAAAGCACAATTCCACAGTTTTATCTGTCCAGTATATTTCATTATTCTCCCTATTGAATGCATGATGGCCCCCCATTGTAAAGCATGTTAAATGCCTTCCAGTTCTTCCAACATTATCAATATCATTTAACCTAATACAGGGTTGGGCTATTACTAAGGGATTTTTAATAGGCTCTACCACTCCCTTTGTAACCCAAGGTTGAAATACTGCAATTGAGGCAATTGTTAATAATATATCATTTCTCCATCTTCTTGCATTTACAGGATACCTTTTTATTGGGGCATGGCCCTGTTTTTCAAAAAATTCCAAAAAAGTTTTTACCATTTCTTTATAGGAGTATTTTTTCTTTGTGATAGGATTTCCAATAAAGGAGTACTTATCACAGGGACTGTCTCCACATGTTTTTCTATCTAAATCCAAGGTCCAAAAGTATTGGCCACACTTTTCACATTTTTTTCTTATAAATCCCTTTTTATCAAATAATTCCACATTATAATTATGATTTTTCATGAAACCACCTTATATTATTGAATTCTTAATATAAATACAGTAATCCCATACTTAAAGGAGTTCCTCTGTAATTCAGTGCTTAGGAGAGTAGGAGAGGGAGAATAGCGATGTGGAGTTTTTATTCTTTAAGTACTACATTTCTACTTTATTCCTATTTTTTAAGTATTTATTTTTCTTTATCTCTTAAATATTTGTTTTTCCCCTTATTTTTAAATATTTTTGTTTTTTCCATTATATTTTAAGATTTAGATTAATTCTATTATTTTAAGTTATTTTAATTTTATTTTTTTTATTTTATCATTTTATTTATTATTTATTTTTTTTAATTTTAATTTTTTTAAATTATTTTTTTATTTATTTTATTTTTTATACTGTGAATAGATTTAAGAAATTATATTCTTGACAATAATTAGATACTTCTTGCAACAAAAAAGAAAATAATTAAAAACCACAAACCAATAAATACCATGGCTTCCCTTTTATAAAACTTATGTTTAATTGGATACAGGGCATTACATCCTGTAGGAGTTAAACTATCCCCAACAATATGAGATAAGTAGCCTATAGCAATAGGTATAATGTAGTAATACATACCAGAGATATTTATAAGGGGAGATTGAATATTCGAAAAAATTAAGTATGCCACCATCCAGGCAAAGACACATATTGGAATAACCTTACCAAGAAGTTTATAATTGGTAACCATAATTAAGGCAATTATTCCTGAGATTATTGGAGAAAATATTGCCAATTTATATGTTAAAAACCCCAATATACTTGATACAATAATTAAACTTAAGAAGGTATGGGTTATTCCCCTATGATTTGCAAAATGGGGTATTAAGTAGAGTATTAATACAGCAGCAGATACTACAAAGAATCCCATATCAAAATACTGTGTTTTAAATAGATATAGTAGTATGTTAATTAATACTAAGGCCCCTGCAAAATAGAGCCCCCTATTTACAATTTCTGATTTTACCTCATGATCCAAATCAGGATAAAGTGCCCCGGCAACCAATAAAAATATTTGCTCAGGGGAGGATAAAAAGGGCAACCCTAAGATTATTCCAAAAATAGTATGTCCCTTCCAATTCATAATACTACCTTAATTTTCAATTTTAATATTTTAAAATATTATAATTTAAAAATATTTATTTTATTTTTTTAATGAAATTTTAATTTAATTTTAATATTCAAGTGCATAAACCTTAAACCTATCTCCTGAGATTAAAAAAATAATATTGATTTATAATATCCATAGTTAAAAAGTTATTTTTCTAAATTTTATATTTCAAAGGGAAAGAATGGAATCCCATATTTTTCTATAACATAAGTGTCAGTGCTTTTCTATAATTTAGAGGGTTTCCATTCTATAGATTGTTTAAAAAATGAACTTTATATTATCCTATATATTCTATTTTTTTAAATTCCTATTTTTTTAACTATAATTTTTAATTATTTTATTTTTATTAAAAAGAAGTATATTAGTTTTTTATTTATTTAATTGTAATTTTTATTTATTAATTTTTTATTTTTTATTATTTTTTTAAATTTTTTAAATTATTTTTTTATATTTTAATAGGATTTAAGAAATTGTGTTCTTGACTATAAATATATTTTATCTTACTTTAAATTTTATTTATTTAATTTTATTTTTGTTTTATTATTTGTTTTTTATTTTTTTTAAATTACTATTTTATTATCTCTATTTTTTATTGTAATATCCTATAATTTAATATAACTCATTTAATATAAATCTTAATACATTTAATTTAATATATTAAATTAATTCAAATTAATTTATTATTATACTTCAAATTAAGACTTAACTTTTTAAATATGGTGAAATAGTGGATATGTTTGATATTGCCCTTAATGTGGTAGAAAGTATTGAAAAGGGGGTAAAGCCATTAATAGGATGGGAAAAATCCCATGAGATTGTAAAAATTGGGGCAGATGGCACCCCCACTAAGAGAATAGATGTAATTGCCGAAAATATTGCCATAAATTCCATTGAAAAATACTGTTGTGCAGTGCTCATAAGTGAGGAAATAGGTTTTAAAAAAATAGGAGAGGACCCTCCAAAATACCTTATTGTATTGGATCCCATTGATGGCACATACAATGCATTAAATGACCTTCCAATATATTCCGTTTCCATAGGATTATGTGAAATTCCATATCATAAATATAAAGACAATGAATGCAATAATTCCAGCATTAAAGGGAAAGGGGATAAAAGTAATTCCAATTATATGGAGATAATTAACAGAATGACCATTAATGACTTAGAGTTGGGGATGGTAAAAAATATAGCCACTGGGGATATATACTATGGAGAAGTTAATAAAGGAGCCTATATCTTAGAAAAACGTAGTAATTTGGAAAAAATAAAAATAAAAACATCTGATACAAAAAATTTAAAGGATGCCTCAGTTGGGGTTTTTGCCTATGGATTAACTACCAATACCTTAGATTTTATAAAGGACAGAAAGGTAAGGAGAATAAGGATATTTGGTTCTGCAGCCTTGGAGATGTGTTATGTTGCAAGGGGGGCCCTTGATGCATTTATAAATGTAAATAAAACCACAAGACTTTGTGATATTGCTGGAGGTTATGTAATACTTAGGGAATCTGGGGGAATAATAACAGATAGGGATGGAAAACCCATAAACATTAAATTAAATGTCCATGATAGGACCTCCCTAATATGTTCCAATGCAATACTGCATAAAAAATTTGTTGGAATATTTGGAAACAAATGGATGTTAAAACCAACAAAATTTGGTATAATCTCAAGGGTGGATAAGGAGGAGGCTATAAATTTAGCCATTGATGTTATTAAGTATTTAAAATCTAAAAATATAGATTGCCTACTGGAATTAGAACTATACAATATCTTAAAAAATAATAAATCCCTTAATATCAATAAATCTGATTGTAAATTAATGGATAACATAGAGAATATATCTCATATATTAGCAATAGGGGGGGATGGAACTGTATTAAGGGCCTCAAAATTAATAAATGGAAATGAGATTCCAATAATTCCCATAAACATGGGTACCGTTGGTTTTCTTACAGAATTTGATAGGGATGAGGTATTTAAGGCCATAGATATGGTTATCATGGGAAATTATGAAATTGAGAAAAGAACCAATTGCTCATGTGTTCTTAAAAGGAAAATAAAACACGACAGATGTAAAGAGGAGGGGGACAATATTATTATGAATGATAGGGGAGATACTAATTATTGTGATTATACCCATAACTACCCCCTAAGTAGCAAACATAAAGGTAAAGGAGGGGAGGGGGAAGGCAACAACAACCATGGAACCTATTACCAAAGAATACTTCCAGATGCATTAAATGAGGTAGTTTTAATTACTAAAAGTCCAGCAAAAATGATTCATTTTGAAGTATATGTTAATGGGGAAATTGTAGAGAGGGTTAGGGCAGATGGACTTATAATATCAACCCCAACAGGCTCAACAGCCTATTCATTAAGTGCAGGGGGACCAATATTGGAGCCGGCGGTAGATGCCTTTATAATAGTGCCAATATGTCCATTTAAATTATTCTCTCGACCAATAGTTGTTGATGGTAATTCTGAAATTAAAATAAAAATATTAAAAAAATCTGTATTAATTGTAATTGATGGAAATATTGAAGGATTGGGAAAAAAAGGAGATGAACTTATATTTAGAAAATCTGATTCTTATACTTACTTTGTCAAAGGTAAGCCCTTTTATGGTAAATTAAAAAAACTTGTGGATGGCAATTAGATAAATCCAATAATAAATAAAAATAATGATTAAAGAATTATTAAAATCTAAAAATAATAAAATAATTAAAAAATAAAGAATAATTAAAATTAAAATAAAAAATATAAGATTTATACTATAAAAATAATATAGGATTGAATATAAGTAAATTTTAAAATCATATCTACTTTAATTTAACTATATATACTTCCTCCAGTGTTTTGAAGTATAAAGAGGATAATAATTAGGATTTTTATTTTTTATATTTTTATTCCCTTTAAATATTTTAAAATCTTTTATTTTTTAGTTTTATTATTATAGTTATAAATAAAACTAATATAATAATCTAAAAAACATTAATTATAAAAATTTTAAAAAAATAATTTAAAATATAGTTAGGAACATAATTTCTTAAACTATATAGTCTAAATATAAAAAAATAAAAATAATTAAAAAAAAATAAAAATTAAAATAAATAAAATTAAAATAACCTAAATCCTAAAATATAGGGAGAAATTAAACATTTAGAGGAATAAAAGAAAATAAATACTTAGAAAGTGAAAATCCCATAACTACCCTCTTCCCCTCACACTCCTAAGCACTGGATGTCCAAAGGAAACCCTTTAAGTATTATCCTATATCCATAGTAAGTTTAAATTATTATACCCTTGACTATAAAAAAAATAAGAAATATTCAAGAAAAAAATAAAAATATTATTGTTTAACACATAAACTTCTAAACTCATCTCTTGAAAATTTATAATCTAACATCTTTGCAAATAATGTATCTTTATAAATTTTTTGAAAGATATATTAATTATATTTAAAACATTATGTCCATCACTATAAAATTTAAATAATCAAAAAGAAGTAATAATAAAAAGTAGAAATCCTGCCATTTATTTTCCCTGTATTATCCTAAGCACTAGGGAGAGGATACTTCTTGATAATACTACTTCATTATAAACCTTAGTTTAAGGTAAAGTAGATATATTTAATATAAAATCCTTTTACTAATTTATTTTTTATTATTTATGTGGACCTGTCCACTTAACATAAACACCACCTCAGTTTATTATAATATAGAACAAATAACCTACAAAAGAAGTTCCAGTTTCTAACAGGATCTTTAGTAGTAATAGAACAGAAAAAGATCCTTACCCTCTGCTTTAGAGAAGAGAATACTGATTCCACTAAACTTCTCTGTCCAAAGATTTGATGTTCAAACTTTAAATTAAGACTTTTTAGAGCACTAATCAGCATGGGCGGATCTATAAGGAATTTCACCTTACCCCTACAGTACTTCAGTACTTCATTTACAAAGGATCTCGTAGCTAAATAATTTCTTGTTGTATAAACTCTCATTAGAATTAATTCATTCTTCTCAACATCTACAGCAGAATAAACGTAATAACGCTTTCCTCCTGCTTTAACAATAGTTTCATCCATCGCTATTAGATTTCTTTCTTTTTCCTCTGTTGTAATGGATAATTTTTCTTCAAACTTATTTATCCAGTTCCAAACTGATGTTTTTGAGACTGGATGAATCTCTGAAAGAATTCTGGCAGTCCTTCTTACTGAAGATGTTTGAATGTAAGTTGCTATGGCAAGAGTTTTAATTTCTATAGGTATTTTGTTTCTTTTAAAGATTTTTAATCTCTCTACAATATCCCTTACTCTTAACATAATAATATCTTATGTAATTTTTATATATATTGTTTGCCTTATGTGGACACGTCCATTTATGTTGTAAATTATAGTTTAAAATATTTTATATGTTTGACTGTAATTTTTTATTTTATTTATTTTTTTAATTTTATTTTATTTTCATAAATATTATTTTTCATTATTATTTATCCTCTTTTTCTTTAATTCCACAAGTTTTTCAATGGGTTTTAAATTAATTCCCTCTTCAAATTCAATATATCCATTTTTATGGGCCCTATCAATAAAACCCTCTCCCCACTTAGTTCTAATTAATACTGTGGAGTACTCTAGAGGAGTTCCCACATTTCCAACTGAAATATCCGAAGTAATTCCTGTGAAATCCCAGCAGGATTTACAGCCCATTCTCATGGCATGCTCTACATCCTTTAAATTAAATTTAACAATATCTCCATTTATAAGTTTTACTATTAATTTTCCCTTTTCTATTTCCATTTTTTTAACTTTCCAGGGTTCAATGTTGTTTTCCTTTAATATTTTTATCATTTTATCGTAATCATAAGTTTCAAAGCAGAAGAGCCCTATTTTTAATCTTATAGCATCCTTAAAGGGCTTTAATAGATCATTGTCAGATTTCATTATTTGATAAATGGCATCCATTACGCAGGGAGTTCCCACTACTGCAATTCTTCTTAACTTTCTATCCATTACAGCCTCTTTAAGGGCCCTAAGTATTGGTACATTCCAATTGTATTTACTACCTGAGGATTTAATAACCTCCTCCTTTGAGGTGGCTAAATAGGGTTCTGGTTCCAAGGTCCAACTATCCTCCATCATAACAAGGGCCCCATCTATTAATCCCTCCTCAAATGCATTGGCCAATAGGGCAGTTACTACCCCACCATTTTGGAAGTTCTTTAAATCAATTCCAGATTTTGCCTTTAACATTTTTATTACTTTACCAATGCCCACATTAACAGAAGGATCTGATGAATCCTTTATTTTTGGACAGGCATCATAACAGGCTCCACAGAATACATCATAAAGGGTAACTTTACAAAACTCGGCAGACATGGGATGCTCTTCATTTTCCACAGGGACTATAATACAGGCACATTCATCACATAGGAATTTTACAGGGCTCTCTTCCTTAAAATATATGTTATCCACAGGACATACTGCAACACAGGCCCCACATCCTGAGCATATATTTTTATCCCATACTTCTTCCTTTAAATTCAAGTAGGACTTCATTATTCCACCATTTAATTTATTTTTTAAGTTATTTTTATATTTAATTACATAATACCTTAAATCCACCTTCTAAGAGATCTTAAAAAAATGATATAGACGTTATTAACCTTTTAAAGTTGATATTTTATTATTTTATAAATTCCTTTTTTCCCCGGGTGTTATATTTGTTTATTCTTTTTATTTAGATTTATTTAGAATTATATTCCTGGTATAATTTTTTTTAAAATAAAATTTTATATTAATTTTTTAATTATATGGTAAAACACATAATTCCTTAAACTTGTTGTAAGTGTATTAATGTTTAACACTTAAAGGATTTCCTCTGCACGTCCAGTGCTTGGGAGAGCAGGGAGAGGGTGGATAGCACATGGAGTTTCTACTTTCTAAGTGCTTATTTTTTTCTCTTATGTCTTTAAGTATTTTACTTTTCTCTTATATCCTAGATTTAGATTGTTTTCCTATTTTATATTTTTCATTATATTTATTTTTTTATTTTAATTTTTTTTAAATTATTTTTTTTATTTATTTTTGTTTTTTATATTACTACAATTTTTCATTTTTATTATTCTTTTTTTATTTATTTTTATTTTTATTTCATTGCCTAATTATCTCTCCTATCTTAAATCCTGAGTATATAACCTACCAAATGGCCTCTTTGATATTGGTGCTATCTTGGTATATTGGGACTCTATCAATTTTTTCTTTATTTCATCCCCTAAATTAAATATACTGCAAAATTCCTCTATGTAGGTCTTTATTTTTTCTCTATCCTCTTCAGTAAATTCCTTAATATCTGCAGCCACACCAAGTTGAGAGTTATCTATATCCCCTCTTATATAAATGGCTCCTCCATGGATACCTGTTCCAATCATTTTTCCCTTAATTTTTCCAAGATCATTCCCTTCACTATCTATATTCAACACCAATATAAGTCCCCCTGCCATATATTCCCCCAAAAAATCCTTGGCTGTGCCACCTATAATTAGTACTGGGAATTTATCCATATACTCCTTCATATGAATACCACTTCTATAGCCTACATTATCCCTTACAAATATCCTTCCCCCTCTCATTGAATGGCCAGTCACATCTCCACCATTTCCATGAATAATAATAGTGCCATCATCCATGGTATTTCCTGGAGCATGATCTGTATTTCCATATACTATAATAGTTGGGCCACTCATAAACATTCCAAGGTCCCCCCCTGGGACGCCATGGATTTCTATTGTTAAATCCTTTTTTTCAATACCATTTCCAATAAATCTTTGGCCCAATACATTTTTTAAAATAATCTTCTTTAAGTTGGGGTTTTTATTAATTACCTCATGGATTTTTTCATTTAATTCCCTATATTCCATATCCTTGGCATCTATTATTACCTCCCTAATTTCCTCTTCTCCATTATTATTCATAATTTCACCTTTTTTAAATGAAATATAATAAAATAATAAATAATAAAAAATAAATAATAAATTTAAATATAGATATGAATATTAAATAATAAAATATTAAGTCTATTTTTTCCTTTAATTATTTTTTAAATTATTTATTTTAAAATTTTTTTATATTTTTATTTTTTAATTTTTTTTGTTTCTCAATAAACTAAAACCCTGCATGCTTAATACCTAATGCCTCCAGTTCAACATCATTTAATCCAATACCCCTTAATCTATCCCTATTACCCCTTAAACTTTCAATAGAGTTAATTCCTGCTGCTCCAAGTAATTCCTTAATTTCAAGGGTCCAGGCCTTGATAAGGTTGGCAACCCTATTGGCTCCCTCCTCAACATCCAATCTATTTACTAACTCAGGCTTCTGGGTTGCAATACCCCAGGCACACTGACCTGTATAACATCTACCACAAACCCTACAACCTAATGCCACCATTACGGCAGTTCCAATATATACTGCATCTGCTCCAAGGGCTATGGATTTAAATACATCAGCAGAGTTTCTAATACCTCCACTGGCAATAATACTTACTTCATTTCTTACTCCCTCTTCCCTCAATCTCTCATCAACTGCTGCAATAGCCAATTCTATGGGTATTCCAACATTATCTCGGAATACCTTTGGGGCGGCTCCTGTACCTCCTTTAAATCCATCAATTACTACAGCATCTGCATCTGAGGTAGCAATACCATTTGCAATGGCGGCTACATTATGCACTGCTGCTATTTTCACAAATACTGGTATCTTCCATCTTGTAGCCTCCTTTAAACTTCTCACCAACTGGGCTAAGTCCTCTATGGAATAAATATCATGATGGGGTGCAGGAGATATGGCATCACTTCCCTCAGGTATCATTCTTGTCATGGAAACCTCAGCAGATACCTTTTCTCCAGGTAAATGCCCTCCTATTCCTGGTTTTGATCCCTGTCCTATTTTTATTTCAATTGCAGCCCCTCTCATTAGGTAATCCTCATTAACCCCAAATCTACCACTGGCTATTTGTGTAATGGTATGATTAGCATAGGGATAAAGGGCCCTGTGCAATCCCCCTTCTCCAGTACCCATAAATGTTCCACATTCCTTAGCAGCCTTTGCCATTGCCAAGTGTGAATTTAAAGATAGGGCTCCATAGGACATGTGGGCTATCATAATTGGAGTTTCCAATTTTAAATTAGGGGCTATATTGGTTTTTAATTTTGCTTTTTTAATTTTTTTACCATCTATTTCCTCTTCGATGTATTCAAATTCCAATTTTTTTGGTTTTTTTCCAATATAGGTTCTCAACTCCATAGGTTCCCTTAATGGATCTATGGATGGGTTTGTTACCTGACAGGCATCCAACACTATATTATCAAAGTAGGTTGGAAGTTCTTTGGCATTTCCCATACCACTTAATAATATACAGCCTGTCCTGGATTGGTTTATAATATCTTCCCTTACTTCTCTTGTCCATAAGGGATGGTCTCTCCAACATGTTGCATTTTTATTTACAGTAATGGCATCCCTTGGGCACATGGCTACACATCTTTGACAGGCTCCACATCTGTTGGAGTAGGTAACTATTTTGTTTCTGTCCCTTCTATATACTCCCCAAGAGCATTCCCTTACACATCTCTCACAGAGCATACATCTATTACTATTTATTTCCACTTTATATTTTGGCGGAACTGTTGAAGGTATCATTTTTATTCCTCCTGTTAATTAATATTTTTTATATTATTTTTCCATTTTAACAATCACAGGCATTCCTGCATCAGGCATCTCAACCTTGTCCAACTCAGGACAGATTCTTCTTATGGCAGCCTCTTCACTTGATACAAATACCAAATCATCCTTTTCAGCAACAACAAGGGGTCTAAGTTTTATTCTATCTGTAATCCCTATCATGGTATTGTTTTTTTCCACATCTCCATTCATAAATACCATACCCTCATGGGTACCCACTATTATGGCAAAGGGACCGTTTAAAACAGCGCCCCCATAGGTCATTCTTATACTTTCATATATTTTTCTCTCATCCTCCTCCATGAGATCTATCTCCTTCCAGAACTTTGGAGCAATGGCACTTAGGGCATACTCCACAGGCAATTTATGTTTTCTAATGAGGAGGTCGAAGATATAGGCCACAACCTCAGTATCTGTTAGCATTCTACATTTATACCCAAAACTTTCCACGTATCTTTTGTTTGTACCATAACTTGTAATCTCTCCATTATGCACAACAGACCAATTTAATATATTAAAGGGATGGGCTCCTCCCCACCAACCCTTTGTATTGGTAGGATACCTGGCATGGGCCAACCACATATATCCCTTATATTGATCCAATTTATAGAACTCTGCAACTTCCATGGGCCATCCTGATGCCTTAAATACTCCTAAGTTTTTACCACTAGAAAATACAAAGGCCCCATCAATTTTATCATTTATCTCCATAACCATATTTACCATTAAATCATTTTCAATATCCCTATAGGACGAATGGAAATCATAAAAAAATCTCCATGGGATAAACTCCTTTTTTAAAATCTCTCCATTTGTAGGAATCTCTTCATCCTTAATGACCTTTCCATACTTTTCCAATGTGTCCTTTACCTTACTAATTATTTCATAGTAATCTGGCGTATTGTTTAAAAAAACATGTAGGGCATAACTATCTTTGTATTTTGGATATATTCCATAACCTACATATCCAGATCCTTGCCCATTTCCTCTCTCCTTTAAACTATCCAATGCTATAGCAATTTTATCTCCACTTATTGGTCTTTTCTTTTTACTTATAAATCCAATAATTCCACACATGGTACTCCTCCATTTTGTAGGTCATAATACTATAAAAAAAGTTATTTATATATTTTATTAAATGAAGTTTATAAAATAATAATATTAAAAATAATAAATAATTAAAAATATGTAAGATAATTACAAGTTAAGTACATAAATATTTTGAACTTATAATCTATCTTAAATAATAAAAAGGATAAAATATGCCATCCTTTAGGGATAACTTCCCTATCCTATTAGTACTCAGAGCATTAAGGAAAACAATAATAGGATTTTTACTTTTTATGTTTTTATTCCTTTTTTAGGTATTTTAAAATCTTATATTTTTATTTTTATTTTAATTACTTTATTTTATTTTTCTATTTTTTATTTTTATTTTTTTAATTTTTTTTAAATTATTTTTTTATTTATTATATTTTATTTTTTTATTCATTATAAATAATTTTTTTAATGACAAAATTCCTATTAATATTATTACTCATAATAAATACCTTTTATATTTAAATATTAGCCTTGTAATATTTCTTATGTCCTCCCCCTGTTTTTTAGCCTCATTTAGATAGGCTAAGTATCTCTCTTTTGTAATGATAGATGGGTTGGATTTCCAATTTTCACCATGAAGCATTAGATCAAAACATCTTGCCTCACTTTCTGTTAAATTAAGAGTTCTATAATTCTTTAAATGAACTTTAAATGTTAAATTCTCCTCAATTGGAGTATCAAGGGTTAGATTACATAGTTCAGTTTTGGGTATTGGCTCGGCAATAGATACAAAAATATCATCTAACTCAGCATCCACAATAAAGTCCTTGGTAAGTAAATAATCAATATCCCTCTCTTCAGGATAACCAACTATAAAACTTCCCCCTACCTTTACATTATACTCCTTTGCTAAATATATTCCATTAAGGTTCTTTTCCCTATTTACGCCCTTTTTCATGGATTTTAATATTCTATCGCTCCCACTCTCCAAGCCATAGAATACCCAGCCAATAGTGTATTTTTTTATGGCCCTTAGGGTATCCTCATCAACATAATCTACCCTCATATCAGGCACAGAGAGGTTTTTACTCCCAATTATTCTCCCTATCCTTTCTAACATCTCTATAAATGCAGATTTATTTACATCCTTTTTGAAGTTATAGAGGTTTCCTGTACCTCCACTTATGGCTATTCTTTTAACTCCCTTTTTTTTAAACTCCATTATTTCTTCCAATATAAGATCCAATGGCTTACTTCTTACCCTCTTTCCAAAAAACTTTGGAACCTGACAAAAGGTACAATTCCCCAAACATCCCCTATGGGTCTCAATATATACATTTGCTCCCCTTATACTTTGATTACCTACGTCCTTTGGTATAAGAGGTTTTGATAGTAATTCAGGTTTTTCCTTTGGTTTATTTATTACTATCTCCCCATTTTCTAAATATGCTAAGCCCTCCTCATGGCCCTCTATTATATTTGGAACTGTAATCTCCCCCTCATCCAATATTACTCCATCTACATCCATTTCATTAAGAATGATTTCAGGATAGGAGGATACAGGGCCCCCAACATAAACTTTAATTTTTTTATTATTTTTGATAGAGTTTCTTATTATTTCGATGGCTTTTTTTAAATTATTATCTAAAATATGCAATGTAGAGTATAAACTTAAAATAACAACTTCAGATTTTAAAAAGAGATTAATTGTATCCCTATTTAATGATCTAACAAGGTTTATATTGTATTTATTTTTAAATTTTTCCTTTAATACGCCCCCCACAATCATGGCACCGTAGGTATAGTAATCAGGAGAAAATATAGTTATCCTCTTCATTTTTACCACATATTAACTATAATTGGACTATTTTTAGATGGCATATAGGGGTTTTTCTTAACCATCAATATGGCATCTGAACCATCATCGTAATAGTTTTTTAATAATCTTTTATCCTCATATCCCTTACTATAATAGAATTTCCTTGCTACTTTATTATCAAATCTTACTTCAAGTACTATGTTATTTATATTGTATCTCTTAAATAAAATGTATTCCAGGGCATTTAATAGCATGGTTCCAATTCCTCTATTCCTATATTCTCTATCCACGGCAATGGATACTATATGGCCATTTCCCCATTCTATGATACCCATAATATATCCAATTATTTTTTTACTACTTGCTTCCTCTACAACTAAAAACCCCTCTGGAAATGAGGTATATACTTGCATAATTAATGATGGAGGATAACTATATTCAAAGGATTTCCTCTCTATGTCTACTATTCTATTTATATCCTTATCATTCATTCCCCTTATTTTAAAGTACATTACTTTCACTTGTTTATTTAATTGTTTTTTTATTTTTTATAAAAATACATAAGATATAATGTATAAAATACAATATATATAAAATAATTTAAAAATTAAATAATAAAATTAAAATATTTATATAAATATTTAATCAATAAAAAAATTTAAATATGCCCTACTTCCCATCAAAAATAATATATACTAACCACTAACTTATATAAAAATATGACGCCAATAGAAAAATACACAAAAAAGATAAACAAAATAAAAGAGTTAATAAAATCAGTTGTAGATGAATACTGCCCCTTCTAAGGCAAACAAAGAAATCATCTCTCTACATGAGAGAAAAATCAAAGATATTAGATATCTGATAAAGGATACGTAAGTTGAGGATTACATGAAGAAATGGAGAAAGGGGGTTTTGTATTCATCCCAATAAAGAGGAAAAATATGATAAAGAGTGAGGAGGCTAAATATTATAAATCCCTCTCTAAAATGAGAAAGAAAATTAACACCTTTCTCAGTTGTAGATAATTCTATTGAGATTTATAATATCTGTAAGTAAATGAAGTCTAGTTTTTAAGATTATTCTTAGCCTGTTGGTTTTTAATATTTATCAGTTAATGGTTGGTAGGAGTAGGGTTTATTATTTTTTTATATCATTTATTTTTTTATTTATTGAAAATTAAATATTATTTTCATGATGGGAATAAATGCTAATTTTGGTGGTCCAATGGATAATAAATCACTATATAAATTTAAAGAATTTTGCAAAAACAAATTTCCATACCATAATATACGGCCCCAACAAATAAAAATGATGGATGGAATTTTTAACAGCATAAGCCAGGAGAAAAATTTAATAATTGAGGCTCCAACTGGAGTGGGAAAAACCCTATCCTATTTAATACCTGCAATGTACTTTGCAGAAAGAAAAAATAAAAGAATTATAATACTTACTGAAACTATAGATCAGCAGGAAAGAATCTTTGAAGAATTAAGTTCGTTAAAACATAATTTAAAAGTATCCTTTATTATTGGCAAAAATAACTTTTTTTGTAAATCAAAGGGAAGTAAAGCAGATGGATTGTTCTGTAAATTAAATAAGAAATGCCAATATAGACCAAATAAAAAATCTAAATGTATATGTGGAACAAAAAAGGAGATCATAAAGGTTGGAGAAAATATAAGATATTACTGTCCATTCTGTGTCTGTGATTATCAAAAATCCAAAATAAAATGTTTAGATGCAGATATTGTGGTTATGAACAATAGTATATTTTATCATATAAAGGAGGAAATCGATGTAAATAGAAAAACCCAAATAATAATCTGTGATGAGGCCCATAAACTTGAAGGTAGTATAAGAAACTCCACTACAATAGTTATGAATCCAGATGTGGCCCTCAATAGGTTAAGAACTATGGCATATTACTATGCTCCAAAAACAATTAAAAAGTATCTAATAAGACTCTCAGATAAATATAACCTTAATAATAAGCACGAATTTGATAATGAGCATAAAAATGAACCTATAGAAAAGAGTATGGACAGGGATATGGACCACTATCAAAGGGAATTTTGGGATATTATATATAATTATGTATCCAAGTATGCCAATATTGAGGATTGTAAAAATGCCCTTGTACATGATGGAGATAAAATAACATCCTGGGACTTAAAGGAAGAGGTAGCCATACTTGGAACACTTTTAGAGGGTTATTATCAGATATATAATATAAAAAAAGAGATAATGTCCTTTAAAGAAAATGAGGAATTGAACATAAAGGATCTTAACTTTAAAATAGAGGGTAAGGCCTTAATATCACTGGAATTTCAATTTATTTTTAACAAAAAACTTTGGAATATGCCCCTTATGGAGTTTTTAGATAACATATATAGTTTAAAAACCATAAGTAATAACTTTGTAATATATAGAAAGGAAAACTCCCTACTATGTGAGCCAGTTCTTATTTCCTCCTATCTTAAAAAATTATACAATGGTGCCACAGTAATACACTGCTCTGCTACCTTAGGCAATTTAAAAGTACATGGCCTTAAAACTGGAATGGGAACATTTAATACCTTAGTTTTAGATAGTCCCTTTCCAAAGGACAGGAAAAAAATAATTGCCCTATCAGATGGGGAGAATATGAAACATGATAACAATAAAAAATTAAAGAGAAAAAGGGCCAATGAAAACATATATCAACTTTTAAAATCTGCAAAATGTAATAGTTTAGTACTTTTTAAAAGTTTTGAAGACTTAAATAGTGCATACAACTACTTAAAGGATAGAGGTAAAGAATTAAATAAAAGAATATTTTGTTATGAACAGGATATGGATGGAAAGGAGGCAAAAAAATTAAAGGAACTTTTTGAAAAGGAAGGAGGAATACTTTTAGCAACTGGGAGATTTGCAGAGGGAGTGGATATTCCTGGAGAGGCCCTTACTATGGTAATAATAGATAGCCTTCCCTTTCCTGTACCTACGCCACTATTAAATAGGGAACAGAAACTAATTGAGGAGGGATTTATAAAGAAAGGAATAGATCCCAAAACTGCCCATTGGAATGCATTTTTAATGACCTCCTTTCATATTATGTCAAGAACAGTAATTCAGATGATTGGTAGGCTCATTAGAACTGAGGAGGATTATGGCATAGTTGTTATTCAGGATAGGAGATTTTATGAATGGGTAGGCCCTGAGATGAAAAAAAGAGGGTATTTAAAGGATAATTATGAATCTATGGAATTAAAAAATACTGTTGAATATGTATCTGAATTTTTAAATAGATTTAAAAAGGAATAGTATGTAATTCCAAGGTTGATTAAAGTTGCTACTATTTTTATAGAATATTAAAATGAAAATAAATAATTAAAAAATAATAAAAAATTAATAAAAATAATATTAAAAAGTAAAACAAAGAATTAGTATAAAATCTATTTTTTAAAATAATTATAAGATAAAAATAAATAAAAAGTAAAAGAAGCTTATAGATATAAAACATCTAAAAAATTAAATAGAAAGATAGAAATCCATAAAAAGACATGGAATCCTAAATAATTTACTTTATATTGCCCTAAAAAGGAAAGAGTATGAAGAGTAGCAGACTTAATAGAAATTATAAAATAAAGATATTATGCTTAAAAAAAATAAAAAAATAAGTTTATGATGTACATTCGATTATAAATATATGGTTAAAAATATAATTTTTTAAACTAAATCTAAAGTATAAAAAAATAAATAATTTAAAAGAAATAAAAAATAAAATAAAATTAAAATAATCTAAATCCTAAGATATAGGGAAAAAATTAAATTTTTAAAGAAATAAAATAAGTAAATACTTAAAAAGTAGAAATCCCATAACTTACCCTCCTTCCCCCTACAATCCTAAGCACTGGATGTACAGGGGAAACCCTTAAGTATGTGATCCTATCCCTAATAAGTTTAAATTATTGTGTGATTGACTATAATTATCTTTTAAATTATAAAATTTATTATTTTTATTAATTTTTTATTAATTATTATTTTATTTATTTTATTTTTAATTACTTAGTTAATTACTATAAACCATTTTAAAACCTATTAAAAAACCTATAAATTATGGAGAGAGTATGAACCTAAGGGAATGGAAACTCATTTACAACAAAATTATGGATGATTTTGGATTTGATAGAGAGGGGGATTTAAAAAGTGCATTATTATTAAGGGACTTAATTGAAAAGAAAAAGAATAATATCTCCCAGGAAAAAATAAACAATATTATAAGGGATAAAAATATTTATGTTATTGGAGCAGGCCCCTCCATAAAGAAGCATATAGATAAATTGAAAACTTTAATAAATAAGGATAGAGATATTATTATATCTGCAGATGGAGCCACTAAGGCACTATTGGAAGAAGACATTGTTCCAGATATAATCGTTTCAGATTTAGATGGAGATATGGAAAGTATAATAAAAAGCAATAGTAGGGGTTCCATAGTTGTGGTTCATGCCCATGGGGACAACATTGAGGCAATAAAAAAATACCTCCCACAGTTAAGGAACATAATGGGAAGTTTTCAAACTCCCAATAGTATTCCAGGGATTGTTAATTATGGGGGTTTTACAGATGGAGATAGATGCTGCTTTCTTGCAGAGTACCATGGCGCCAAGAGAATAATACTCTGTGGTATGGACTTTGGGGAGTACATAACCAAGTATTCAAGACCTAATTTAAAGAAGAGTGTAGAGAGAGGGGATGATATTAAAATAAAAAAACTAAGGTATGCCAAGGAATTGATAGAGTACCTTAAAGAGCATGGGAAATGTGAAATAATATCCATTGAGGATATGGGAGAGATAAAATGACTTTAAAGGATGTAAATGTCTTAGTAGTTGGAGGCTATGATCCCACTGGAGGGGCTGGAATAATTGCAGATGTAAAGACCATTAAGGCATTGAAATGCAACCCACTAACTGTAATAACCTCTTTAATACCTCAAAATAATAATAGAGTATATTCCAAAATGGACCTTCCAAAGGATAACATAAGGGATCAATTTAAGGCCATATTTGAGGATTTTGAAGTATCCCTTGTAAAAACTGGGGTATTAACCAAGGAGGCCATTGATGTACTACTGGATTATCAAAGGAGGTATAACTTAAAAATAATTTGTGATCCTGTGTTAAAATCCTCCACAGGGTATAATTTTATAGATGATGAAACCCTTAAAAAGTACTTTGAATTATTTAAGAAATCCCTTTTAATAATGCCCAACTCTGAGGAATATAATATAATAAAAAATTCTAAATACTTTGAATATCTAAAAAATAGTAATAACTATGTACTCATTACAGGAATAGAGGATAAACTACTCTACAACAACAGAGAATTGAGAAGATTCAAAGGACATAGAATAAATAGGGAGGTACATGGTACAGGCTGTGTATTTGCCTCTGGAATAGCCTCCTTTATTGCAAGGGGACATGATATTGTCTATGCCATTAGGGAGGGGAAAAGGTTAGTATTGGCCTCTGTAATATATGCAAAGAGAACCAAGTATGGCTACAATACTAATCCAACCTATATAAATAGAGAAGAGGTAATAAAAAGTATAAGTTATGCAATCTATCTCTTAAAAAAAATGGATTTTCATTTTCTTATCCCAGAGGAGGGTTCTAACATTGCAGAGGGCCTTATCCTTCCAAGGAATATTAGAGAGGTTGCAAGTTTAGTGGGGGGCATAAAAAGGGAAAACTTAGATCCCATAGGATTTTATAGGATTGGAGAGATGGAGTTTGGAGTTTCCAATGCCATATCCAATATAGTAATCACTGCCAACCATTACAATCCAAGGATTAGAAGTGCCATAATCATAAAGTACTATGAAGATATTATGGAAATACTTAAAAGTAAAAAATATAAATTTACTCTATCCTCATTTGAGGGGGAAAAAGAATGTGGCATAAAATTAGCCTGTGAAAAATTTGAAGGGGTGCCTGATATTATCTATGGTAATCCTGAAAGGGAACCTATTATGATAGTATTAAGTGAAAATGCCTTGGAGGTTGTAAAAAAGGTTAAAAAAATTATAGATATTTATAAAATACATTTTCTATAATCTAAAATATCCAATATCTCCTTAATATTTTCTATTTTTATATCTGCATTATCCAAGGCCTTTTTTGAAACACTACCCCCTTGTAGGTTAATAACTGATAAATCACTTTCAAGCATTGCAGGTACATCATTGGACCCATCTCCAACCATAATTACTCTATATCCCTCTCTTTTTAACCTCCTAACCAATTCCCTTTTAAGATTTTGATGGGCCTCTGGGATTATGTATCTTTCATCAATACCCACTAACCTACTTAACCTTTCAATGGCATATCTACTATCTCCCGAGGCTAAATATATTTTAACACCCATACCCTTTAATTTTTCAATGGTTTCATGTACTCCATCAAATAAACATCCTCCTGTGGCTATGGTGTATTCTATCTTTCCCTCAATGGTATCACATATTAGGGCATACCCAGGTTCTGTTTCAATGTTAAATTTATTTAATATATTAATTGCATCCTGCAATTCCTTTAATTTACTTTCTCTGTCCTTTAAAATATTCTCTTTAATAATTGGAGGATTGCAATAGGTGATTTTCCACTGTGTCTTTTTAAGTAAGTCCTTTATTGGCATATTTGGATTTAAATTTAGTATGTTAATTTTTTCCCTTAGGATAATTAAAGATCTACCCTTCTTTTTATCCACAATATCCACAGTCTGATGATTGCATAAAAACCTTTGGGATTTTATCTCTTTAATAATTCTTTTAACATTGACTAAGGTACCAGAGCAATCAAAAACAACTGCAGTTTTCATAAAATCCCATTTTAAATATATTAAAAAAATTTAATTTTATATAATATTTATGATTAAATATATTGATCCTTAAACTCAAAAATATAATTAAAAACATAATTATCTAAATTTAATCTAAAATAAATAATAAATAAAAGAATTTGTAAAATATATCTCTCTATCTTACTTAAACTAAGATTAAAATGCCAATCCTGTAAGAAGTATCCTTTTTATAGTATTCAAAGTATTATGCTTTTACCTCTTATAGTCAATCACACAATAATTTAAACTTATTAGGGATATGGGGTAATACTTAAAGGGTTTCCTCTGCATTTCCAGTACTTAGGAGTTAGGGGGGAGGAAGGTAAGTTATGGGATTTTTACTTTTTAAGTATTTACTTTTCCTTTTTAGGATTTAAGTTAGTTATTTATAGTAAAACACATAATATTTTAAACTTATTATATATAGTAATCTATACTTAATGGGTTTTTCCCTGCACTTCCAGAGCTTAAGAGTGTAGGAGGAAGGATAATAGAGGTATGGAATTTCTACTTTTTTTATCTTCTTATATATCTTTAAGTATTTATTTTTCCCCTATTATCTTAAGATCTGGATTATTTTATTTTTTTATTTTTTTTAAATTATCTATTTTATTTTTATTTTATTTTTTTTAATAAATATTATTTTTTATTAATTTTTAATTAAGATTTTTATTTTAATTTAAGTATCATGTTCATGATTAATATATGTAATTTAAATAAAAATTCCATAATTCAATATGACCTCTAAAATTATTACAGAGATTGTAATGCCTAAAACCTTTTCAGGGGATATTTTTATTTTAGAGATGTCTGTATCCATATATCTAATTAATCCTGCACTTGTAGCAAGACCTCTATCATCTTTTTTTGCCATAATATCACTTTTTAAAATGGGATTTATATTTTTTTATTTTTTTATTATATTTAATATTTTTCTTTTTATTTATATTTTTTTATATGTTATAACTTAAAATTATATTTTATTTCAAATATTCCTCTCCATAATTAACCTTATATATTTTAAATCCTGGCTGTATTCCTGGGTTTGTTGGATCCAGTGTGGCCTTAACTATTTCAACATGTTTCAAACCAGTACCATCTAAGAAGTGGAGTTTTGTATAGAGACTATCCTCCAGATTTCTTGTTGATACCCAGGCATAAGCCATATATCTCCCATTACCTACAGGTTGCAATCTTACTATTAAACTGTAGGTTCCATTTTTATTAAATACTTCTTCATAGAGGTTATCCCCATCTTTAACAATAACCTTATGGAATCCAGTTATTTTTTCACTTACCATTGCATTTTTGTTCATATCATAGGCCACATCATAACTGGATAGGGTATTGTTATTTATTAAAATTAAATTCATAACCACATAATCCTCTGTTTGTTGAAGGGGCACCCTAACAATTAGGGATCCATTATTTAAAAATCCATCTCCAGATAATTTCTGATACATCCCCATCTCTCTTTTATAATTTGGAGTATCTGGTGGTAAATCAAAATTCCAAAAACCAAACATACTCCATACAGAGGCTATATCTGTCATTCTGTTGTAGGTGATTAAATAATCAGGATTTGGATTCTCAGGATGGGTGTAATTTAAAAGTATCTTGGCATCCCCATCCTTTATGTTGTATTTTTCAATTAGTATGTTGTAGGCCTCACTTTTAGGCAGGGGTAGTATTTCATTTAATATCTCTGTAGTCTTTGATACATCATTATGGGTGTAATTCATTAAAATACCATCCCTTTCAAAGGCCTTATCCCCACTTGTAGATATCATTCTTAGTATGGCAATGGATAGGTTTTCATTTGATGTGGCAAAGGCCCTACCTACCCAGTAGGCCCTTGGAGAGTTCTGACTACCTCCATCAAAGGTTACCATCTTTCTTGTGGCCCAGGTGTATATGTGGCCATTATCCCACCAACAGGTTATTACTGAGTTATTTGGTGTTTCTGTTTTTATCCAATCCAAACCCTCTTTCCATCCATTGTTAAATGTTGGGGCAGTGTTAAATGGAACAGCACTTGCAAGGGAGGGTAGAACCAAGGTTATTGCCAAAAGTAAGATAATTATTTTTTTTATCCTTAAATTGTTGTTGGATGCTAAGATGTCAATTACCTTATATATTGCAAGTAGGGCTAAAACAATTAAAAGTCCATAGGCAGCAATTGGTACATAGGTTGTAGGAAGTATTATCTCAGGTAATTTTGAAATTGATTTATAAATGGTAACTAAGGATAGTATCCCAACTAATGGGTATATTGTCCATTTTATTAAATCATCATCTCTCTTTTTAATTGTATTAACTAACTGTCCTACAAATATACCTACTCCTATTGATAGGGGAGGTGCCATCAAACCAATAAATCTAACCCCCTTTGTGGCGGCATAGAATGTTGCAATTAACCACAGTGTAAGTAGAAGGGCATATTTTATATCTAATTTAACATCCTCTTTCATGTATCTCGTTGAAAGGAAGGATAATATTATCCCCAAAATTCCCAATATAAATAAAAAGTTATCCCCTAAGGAATTAGATATTATTTCATTAATGGAGGGAGTGGCAAGTTCAGATACTGTGGTAAATACATTGGGCCAACCTGAAACCTTAGTAGTTTCCTTTATAAATATGAATTCCACTGGTGAAAGAACACCCCTTATAAAACTATTTACTCCATACCATAGGGACATTAAAAGGGCACCCCCTAAGACAAATATTCCTGTTATTATAGATACTTCCTTTGTACTTCCCACTATTAATGGAAGGGACATTTTATCCCCATACTTATTAACTATAATGTTGTATATAACATAGAGAATTAAAAATCCAGTTATAATATCATATCCATACCACCAACCTGACCACATCCTTGGGGATAGTGCCATTAAAACTGTTGCCAAGGATGTGTATATAATGGATACCTTTAGGTTTTTTTGATTGTGTAGGGCCTCCATAATAAACCATACTATGAATAGTATTGGCAGTATCTCAAATATGGGGGTATCTGCAAAACCTGCCGAGGTTTTATATAACAATGCTGGAGTGGATATGGCAATTAATGCTCCCACCATACCTCCAACATTACTCAATGTAACCCTTCTAACTATGAAGAAGATAGGTATTCCCAATAAAATACTTAGAAGGGCAGGCACCCAATAGGCTGCATTCATTAGGGTTACAGTGGGATCTATGGAATGCCATAGGTTATATACTCCAATAGTTGCATAGGTTATGGCAGGCACAGGCCTGTTTATTGGATGTCCAGGAGGGGCATATTGGCAGGTATCATAGGGCATTAATTTTCCATCTACTTCCTTTAATGTTTCCCCAAGATGGCCATTATTGTAATAATTTTCTGTAAGTCTTAGATAGTAATAGGGATCCAATGCCACAAGATACATCCTTCCATTATCATCTGCAAATAGGTTTTTTAATTGTTCATTGTTATTTGCAAACCCCATATCTGCAGGTTGGGCTCTTAATTGAAAACTCATTAATCCTATAAATAGTATTATTAAAATCAATTTTAAATATTCGTACTTATTAAAAAATTTGGACACCTTCTCCAAAGTATCTTTCATACTGTACCTCCAAATTAAATTAATTTTTTATAAATTAACATTTACATAAGTATTTTGATTATATATAATTTTATTTTAAATATATGAATTTTATTAGTTTTTAAAGTAATTTTATTAACTTTTTACATTCAAAGGGGAATTAGAATCCTGTATTTTACTATAATAGTGGAATACTCTTTTGTAGTTTATAGGATTTTTTTCTAAATTGTTTAAAAAATTAATTTTATATTATTTTTATATATATTTTATTTTTTATTTTTTTACTTATTTTCATTCCAATATGATAATAACATATTCATAGTTAATGGGCTTCTCCTGGGTATATTTATGGCATTTTTAAATATATATAGGTTGATAAAAAATAGAGGTAGGGTATAATCTAATAATAAAATAAAATATTTAATTCTGCAGTTTAGACTTTATAGGTGGAGTGTATATAGGTTTTTCCTTTAATAGACCCTCTGGTCTATAACAGAGTACAAGTAATGCTAAAATTCCAAAGAAAATATATTGAATCCATACTGCCTCAAATGGCAAATGCAATAACTCCTTAATATCAAATTTATAAAATTCTATCAATATTCTTATAAGTACAAAGAGAAGGGCCCCTAAAACCACTCCTTTGTTGTTGCCTTTACCTCCAAGTAGTAATATTAAAAATGGATAAAATGTCCATTCTACTCGTGTAAATGCATTTCCTGTAACATTCGAGGAGTAAAATACATATATAACTCCTGCAATAGATGCAAGGGCAGAGCCTAAAGCCACTGTTTTTATTCTTAATTTCATTATGTCTCTACCAAAGGCCTTTATTAAATCCTCATTTTCCCTATGGCCCCTCAGTACCCTTCCATAGGGACTATTTAATAACCTCTCTAAAAATAAATAGATTATCAATCCAGTTACTATTGCCAGTACTGTATAGGCATATATTTTATACTCTCCAGGTATAAATGCCAATATATCTGGAGCAGATATTCCATAATATCCTCCTATTATTCTTACATCATAATAGGTTATAAAAAATACTACCTCACTTATGGCCAAAAGGGTAACTCCTAAGTAGTCCTCTCTAAGTTTTGCACTTGGTAGAATGGATAGAGCCCCTACAATGGCCCCTGCAATCATTGCCATTGCCACGGTAATTAGAAATATCCCCAATCCTACCAGAGGATTTTGGATTATAATCTCTGTTAATTTATAGCAGGCAATACTACTTGCAGAAATAAAATCCCCACTAACTCCAAAGTACCATATAAGTAATCTATTTAAAATACCTCCAACAATAATGGCCCCAGTTAATACAGATAGTGCCTTACCAAAGTTAGGTATTCCCCCATATCCAAACTCTAAATTTAAACTTAAGGAAACTATCATATAGAGACCAAAAAAGAATAGAATTAAACTTATAAGTTCAACCATTTTTCCAACCTCCTCCATAAAATACTTCCTGTTACTCCCCTTGGGATTATCAATATTGCAATTATCATAATAATTAAAGATATTACTTTACCATATACCAATACCCCTGGACCAAAAAACATTGATAATAAATAGGTAAATAGGGATTCAGATACTCCAATAATATATCCTCCAATCAAGGCCCCTGCAATATGATACAATCCCCCTACAATACTTGCAGCAAATATGGATACAATAAGAAAATATCCTGTCTGAGGAACTATTTCCTGTAAGTATGGAAGTATGGATCCCGCCATACAGGCCAAACTTCCAGATATGAACCATGAGAATAACCTAGTATTTTCCACATTTATACCCATAGCCTCTGCAAGGGAGGGATTTTCCATAGAGGCCCTTAATGCAATACCAAACTTTGTTTTATATAGCAATAGATATAAGCCGATAATTGTCAAGAGTACCAACATTGTAGAAACTATCAATCTTCCAGGTAGGCCATATACCTCAAAATCCAAATTAGTAAATACAAATAGAGTTTCTGTTCTCTTTGTGAGGGATCCTAATATCTCAGAGTATGCTCCAATAATTCCAAAGAGAATTAAATCCCATGCAAGTGTGGCTATCATCAACATTTCAATGGAGGCCTTTCTCTTTATTAGTGGTTTCAATGCTATGTAGTATGTGGATATTCCAATAAGGCCTCCTATAATAAATGTTAGAGGAATGGAGAGATAAGGATCTAACCCTATAAACCTTAACAATGTTAACGCTATATAGGATCCCACCACAGCAAAGGATGCCTGGGCAAAATTTGGCACTGCTGTTGTGATATAGGTCATGGTCAATCCCAGTGCCAGTAGCACTATAATATTGGACCATACTATGGTACCCTCAATAACTCCCATCATAATTATCACCTATTTGACTCTCATCATCCACAATACCTAAGAAATAACTTTGGAATTTCTCATGTTCAAGAAGGGATTTTGCTGAACCTCCATAGGCCACTTTACCACTAACAAACATATATCCTACATCGCTTATCTCCAATGCCCTTTTTGCATTCTGTTCAACTAATAAGGGAGTTATATTATAATCATCCCTTAATTCAACTATTTTATCAAATATAACCTCGGCAAGTTTTGGAGAAAGTTGGGCTGTAGGTTCATCAAGAATTAATAACTTTGTTTTTCTTACAAGGGCTGTGGCCATTGCAAGCATCTGCCTCTGTCCTCCACTTAATGCCCCTGCCTTTTTATTTAATATATCTTTAAGTTCTGGAAATACCTTTAATGCAAAGTTCATTCTCTCCTCTAATTCGTTCTTTTTTAATATATATCCAGCAATCTTTAGATTTTCAATAACTGATAGATTTGTAAATACATTGTTAGTTTGGGGCAAATAGGATATTCCCATCTTTGTTTTTTCATGAGGGGGTATGTAGGTTATATCTTTGTTATCATAGGTTATATTTCCAGAGTATATATCAGTAAGGCCAAAGAGGGATTTAAGAAAGGTTGATTTACCACTTCCATTGGGGCCTACAATTGTGGTTATTTTTCCAGAGGATACTTCAACATCAACATCAAAAAGTATCTGTAATTTTCCATATCCTGCATTAAGTTTTTCAACTTTAATCACCTATATACACCTCTATAACTTTTGGATCATTCAATACTCTTTCAATTTCTCTACTACCTTCCCCATGGGCTATAACTGAGCCGTTAAACATAACATATAAATTATCAACATACTTTAATACAATATCTAAACGATGTTCCACTATTAAAAAGGATAGGCCTTTATTTTTTAATTCAATAACATGGGAAAATATATCATGGGCCAGGCCTGGAGCCACTCCAGCAATAGGTTCATCCATAATTATAAGTTTTGGATTTGTCATAAGAGCCCTGCCTATCTCTAATAACTTCATCTGGCCTCCACTTAGAGATTTTGAAGGATGATCCCATCTATGATCCAATTTCAAAAATTCCAATATTTTAAATGCCTTCTCTACCATTTCCTCCTCTTTTTTTATCCATTTACTGTGGAATAGGGCATTAATAACCCCCTCGCCAATATGCCTTTCTGATATTAAAATATTTTCAAGAACTGTCATGGATTTTAAAGGTTCAGGATTTTGAAAGGTTCTTACTATTCCATAATCATATATCTCATTTGGCTCCTTATTTGTAATATCCTTGCCCTCAAATAATACTTTGCCAGAATCCACCTTTAAAAATCCAGATACTGCATTTATAAGTGTTGATTTACCACTTCCATTGGGACCCATAACTAACGTAAGTTTGCTTTTTTCAACATTGATATTGACATTATCAAGGGCCTTTAATCCATCAAAGGATTTTGAAAGGTTTTTTGTTTCCAAGAGAACCATGGCATCACCAAAATAATAAATAATTATCTTATTGCAAAGTTGGGATTTCCTATTAAATGTTAATTGATTCAACATTATTTTATATCTTATATCAAAATTATATTTAAAAGTATAAATATTAAATTAAAAAAATTTAAATTATATTAATTACCTTATTAAAAATTTTTAATTTAAATAAACTATAGCCAAGTACATAACATTAACTATAATATACAACATAATCATAATAGTGAATATTAAAAAAATAAAAAATAATATACAATATCAATGAGAGATACTTTAAGTTTTACTATTTTAGTCATAATCATGAATTTTCATAATATTGTAATTGTCAAGGGACTCTACTCTTTCCATAGTGCTTAGGAATATCTAAGGAGGGCAATTACGAGATCTCTGTTTTTTATATATCCACTCTTTTTTAGGAATTTTAAAATCTTAGATTATCTATTATTATTTTAATCATCTTATATTTTTTATTAATATTTTATTTAATATATTTTTTATATTTTTTATTTTTTTTAATTATTTTATTTTTTATAGGATTCTTTTAGAATTATGGTTTTTTATCTGTATAAATAGCCCCTTTTAAAACTAAAAATATGAACGTTATAATTATAGTCAAGGATATAATATTTTAAACTTATTATAGATATGGGGCCACATACTTAAAGGGTTTCCTCTGGACATACAGTGCTTAGTAGTGTAGAGGAAGGTAGGTTATGGGATTTCTACTTTTTTAAGTATTTACTTTNNTTCCCTATATTTTAGGATTTGGATTATTTTAATTTTATATTTATTTTTAATTTTTAATTTTTTTATATTTTAGAATATAGTTTAAGGAATTATATTCTTAACTATAATCCCGTAAAGAATTACTTACACTCCAGTGCTTAGTATCATTAAGGAGAATGAAAAAATTTTTATTTTTATGTATCATTTATTTTTTATATGTATTTATTCCTTCTTCTTAGATTTTTAAAATTTTAGATTATTTAATTTATTTTAATTATTTCTTATTTTTATTATTTTATTATTTTTTATTTTTATAATTTTTATAATAATAATTATTATTTTTGAATCTAAATAAAAATTAAGGCTATTTTATTCACTACATATTTTTTAAAACCATAATCACCATAAAAATAACAAAATAGTTAAAAAATTAAAAAATAATATAAATATTAATAAAAAAATATAAAAAAATTTTTTATTTAAATATTTTTAATAATTATTTATTTAAATATTTTATTCATTTAGCCATTCTACTTTTTTAGTACTGTATTTCCAAACCCCTACCTTTATCCAGCCATCTTCTGTAATCTTATATATTGCATAATCACCACTGGCTCTATCATTGAATTTGTTTAATACTATTTCTCCAGTTAGTGGTTTTACACCATAATCTCCATTGTTATACTTTGGAATTACTTCTTTTATCTTTTCTGTCATTATATCGGCATCATATTTACCATTATTTGATTCAAGGGTTTCCACATAGGCCATGGATAGTACCCATAATGTATCATAGGATATTAATCCATAGGAGGTAGGAGTACCTCCAAATGCATCCTTGTATCTTTTAGTATAATCCTCAGGACCTACTGATTCAAATATGGTACTGTACATTCCAACCTTGGCTATTTTATCCTTCAACTCCAATAGTTTATCACTCTTGGCCACTCCATCAGATCCTATCCATTTAACATCCAATAGTATTGAATTATCTGGAATCTGGGAGAATAATGTTGCTCCCTCTTCAAATCCTAAGTATATAACTCCAACCTTATCCTTACCTTTGGAACTTGTAGCATTATTTACATAATTTTCTAAATTGGAGATATAAGGAGACCAATCTGAAGGAGAGGGATTACTTGGATACTCTATAACTTTGATAATATTCACACCATTTCCTGGAAGGTTCTTTATAACCTCCTCTGAAAGTCCCTTACCCCAAGAATCTCCTCTATATAGGATCACAACATCAGTTATGCCTAAATCGGCCACTTCCTTTGCTATGGCCATACCTTGAAGATCATCACTTGCAACAAATCTATATAGATATTTTTTCTGTTCTGGATCTGCAACACCTATTAATGGAGGGGCAGCAGTAGATGAGGGAGAAATGGCAATTATTTTGTTGGATTTAGTATAGGACAATACATTTTTAACTTCACCACTTGCCATTGGGCCAATAACTGTATTTACGCCCTTACTCTTTAAAAACTGAAGTTTCTGCAATGCAAGATTTGGATCTAATTTTGTATCCTCTACTAAGACATCCACCCTATAGGGCATATTATTTTCTTTAAAGTAATTATTAATATCCTCTTCACATAATTCTAGGTTATTTTTAATATCTATCCCGTATGAGGATAATGGGCCTGACAAATCCACCAGGGCCCCTATTTTTATTGCCTCCTCTTCAGAGGCTGCCTGGTTTGTATCATTGGTACAGCCGGCCATTAAAATGCCCACTGCTATGATCCCTATTATAAGTATTATTTTTTTTAGCATAATTTCACCTAGGAATGTATTTGCCGTATATGGTTATCATAATATGAATTACAACTATATAAAGATTACGTATTTAATCTTACCCTATATTATAAATTTATTAGGTATTTAAAAAAATTATATGAATATATTTAAAAAATTATTATCCTATGATCCCAATTAATTATTCATAAACTTCACAATTTAAGGTATATATTAGGGTATCCTTTGGAAATAAATTTTTAATCTTTTCCTTTATCTCTTTAAGTTCCTCATCACTGGGTTTATTTTCCACTTCTTTGTCCAATATAAAACCGCATCTATAGTAGTAGGTATCTCCAACTATGGCTCCAATCTCTGGAAACTCCAAGTTCCTTGATATAACATCCTCTCCAACAATTTCTATTATGCCATTTAATATTTCCTTGAAATCTATTATTTCTTTATTATAAAATACTCCATCAATCATAATTTTCATAATAAACCCCTTTCCAGATAGTATTTATAAGAATTTGACTTAGATATACATATAATGAATAAAAATAATAATAAAAAGGATAATATTTATAATAAAGAGGATACTGTCAAGTCCATCTCTATTTTAACCTATCTATGAACTTCATAATGCAATCCTGTCAAAGGATTATCCTTTCCTTCAGTGCTTAGGAGCATAATAAGGTAATAATGGGATTTTTTTACTTTTTATGTATTTATTCCCTTTTTAAGTATTTTTGAAATTTTGGATTTTTATTTAATTTTAATTATTTTTATTTTAAATTATAGTAAAACACATAATTTTTTAAACTTATTATAAATGTGATAATCCCAATACTTAAAGGGTTTCCTCTGCACTTTCAGTGCTTGGGGGAGTAAGGGAATAGTGGCATTGGAATCTCTACTTTTTAAGTAATTTATTTCTTTTTATATTCCTTTAATTTTTTCCTTATATCTTAAGATTTTATTTTTTTTATTATTTTATTATTTTTTAATCTTTTTTAAATTATTTTTTTATTTATTTTTATTTTTTTATATTATAAATATGGTTTAAGGAATTATGTTCTTGACTATATTTTTTTAATTATTTTTTTATTTTTAAAATAATAAATTTTTTATTAATTTCTTATATTTATAAACAAAATATTTATATTTCTAATCATAAATATACCACAATAACATAATTCTTCAATATATCATAAAGAATTTATTACAATTATTTTAAATATAAAAATATGAGGGCATCCTATGTTAAAATTCGGTGAAGGAGTTCTTGGAAATGGAGATATAAAGGCCATTGTCAATGTAATAATAGGTAATGGGGATAAAATTGATACTGCATTCACAAATGCACTTACGAGAGTGCCATCTCCATTATTTGCAAATTTAAGGGATAATTTAATTGTAAAACCTTTAACTGTTGTGGTGCCAAGGAATAATTTATGCAGTGATATTCAATGCAATCTTTTACATGGGCCAATACAGTATGGGGTAGCCAAGGCTGTTGCTGATTTAGATATTGATGAGAATTTAAGGTTGATAGTCACTGTTTCAGTGCCAGATGTACCCTATACTAATTTAAACAATAGAAAATTATTCCATTACTACTATGGAGCCACAAAATTAGCCATAACAAGGGCCTTAAAGGAATATCCTTCAAAGGAAAAGATAAAAAAAGAAAAATATAGAGCCATTCATCCATTGGTAGGTTTTAGAGATATAAGATTGGAAAGGCCCCCCTATTTACAGGTGGCCCTGGATGTGCCAACAATGGAAAATATGGAGTATATCTTGGAATCTTTGCCCCAAAGTGATAGGATAATTATTGAGGCTGGCACCCCCCTTATTAAAAAATATGGTATAGAGGTTATAGAGCATATAAGGGAGATATATGATGGTTATATAATTGCTGATTTAAAAACCTTAGATACTGGTAGAATTGAGGTAAGAATGGCCTTTGAATCCACTGCCAATGCTGTGGTTTTAAGTGCCACTGCCCCGAAAAAGACCATTCTAAAGGGTATCCATGAATGTGAGAAATGTGGAATAATGAGTTATTTGGACACAATGAACATAGATGATCCAATAAAACTATATGAATCATTGGAATTAAAACCTGATGTTTTACTATTGCATAGAGGAATTGATGAAGAGATTGAAAGGGAAATGAAAATTGAGAATAAATATATTGGGAATAAATCCATTGATGGTATTGGGAAAGAAAAACCCTTAATTGGTATTGCTGGAGGAGTTTCAATTGATAATGTAGAGGAATTAAAGGATAGGTATGATATATTGGTTGTAGGTAGAGGTATTACAAAATCAAGGGACCCTGGAAGGGTTGCAAGGGCAATAGTAAATAAATTAGGAGAGGATATAGATCAGTATAGGTTATACTTAGATGAGGATGAGGATATATCTTAGGTGAATTTAATGTCAATAATTTCTGTTAATAATGGCTATGATATTTTAGATGATGATAATATTTTAGATAATGATAATAAAAATTTTTTATCCAATATTAAAAACAAAAATGCCCTATTTGCCTGTGTGCTCTCCACAATAGAAACCACCAAGTATCTTCCAATTTCTGGAGTTAATAAAAGTGTAATAGAATATACTCCTGCTGCAGATATGGAATTGGTAGTGTTGGGAGAAAGTTTATCCCTTAAATCCCCTCCCATAGATGCCACAATGTGTCCAAGTCCTGCCACAATAACAAGGGCAAATGTCCATTTAAAGAATATTCCTGTATTAACAATAGATGCAGGAAGTGCCATAAAACCAAAAATACCTTCCCCCTACATTTTAATAGATAAAATACCAACAGGAGATATATATAAGGGACTTGCAATGAAGGATTCCAAGGGATTATTTGAAATGGGCAGAAAGATAGGAAAATATATTGGAGAAAATATGCCATTGGATGTTTTAATAATTGGAGAGTGTGTTCCAGGAGGCACTACTTCTGCCCTTGGAGTATTACTTGGGTTGGGATATGATGCTAAGAATAAAGTAAGTTCAGGATCTGTAAATAATCCTGTGGAGTTAAAATTAAAGGTAGTTGAAAATGGATTAAGGAATGCAAAATCTAAGGATGTATTTGATATATTAAATGCTGTTGGAGATAAAATGATGCCTGTTGTTGCAGGAATGGTTTTTTCCCTCACTAAATTAAAAAAATTTATTATATTGGCAGGAGGAACACAGATGGCCTCTGTACTTTCCATTATAAAGGAAATAGATGAGAAATATCTAAAGGAAAATATATTGGATTTAGGATATCTTTCCTTAGGCACTACGGAATTTGTTTTAAATGATAAAAACTCAGATCTTAAGGGAATAATTGAGCAGATAAATGAAAATATTCCAGTGTATGCCTCTAAGTTTAATTATGAAAAATCAAAAATTCCAGGTTTAAGGGCATACTGCAAAGGTTCTGTAAAGGAGGGAGTGGGTGCTGGAGGAATATCCCTATATTCCTATGTTAATGGATTATCCCCTGAGGATATAAGGAACTACATTGAAAATAATTATAGTAAATGGTATGGTTCTGAATAAGTAAAAAATAAATAATAAATAATAAAATATAAAAAATAATTATTAAAAAAATAATAAAAAATAAACCTTAGTTCCCATCACCTATTAAGGATAGAAATTAAAAGAGTATCAAACTAAGAATAATCTTAACAAATAGACCCCTTCTACTTACGGCCTGTATATATATCAATCTGAAATTATCTACAACTGAGAAAAATGTTAATTTTCTTTTTCAATTTAGAGAGGAAAACCTGTAGTACTCCTGTT